>JBKPBA010000500.1:0-5312 GCA_046726675.1 Chloroflexota bacterium | reverse complement strand
CTGCATACCACCGACATGCTTTACCATACCCTTTAATTCCATCATCGTAAGTGTTGAGCTAACCGTCGTGGTTGCCAATCCTGACTCCCGAATCAGTTCATCAATATGGCATGGCTCGTGGCTGATCAACTTCAGAAGCACTCGTTCATCATCGTTGTCTGGTAACACTGTCTGCATCTCTACTTGCTGAGGAATCATAAAAAGATTTAAGGCTTCCAGGATATCGTTGACCTCCATTACTGGTCGCGCCCCATCCTGGATCAGCTTATTCACGCCAGCGCTTTTATTTGAAAGAATGCTACCGGGAATCCCAAAGACCTCGCGTCCTTGCTTCAGAGCGAAGCCTGCTGTAATAAGTGCGCCACTTTTCGCTGGTGCCTCTGCGACAAGCACGCCGAGCGAGAGTCCAGCAATAATGCGATTTCGCGCAGGGAAGTTACCGCCATCAGGTTGTACACCGAGTGGGTATTCAGTAATGAGGACACCCTGTCCCGACTCAACCATACGCCGTGCCAGTCCGCGATTTGTTGGTGGATAAATAATGTCCAATCCACATGCCAGCACCCCAATGGTGCGTCCACCTGCATCAAGCGCTGCTGTGTGCGCAATTGTATCGATACCCAGCGCCAGGCCACTCACAATTGTAACCTGGCCCTTTGCCAGATCAGTAACGATGCGTTCGGTTACCTGCCGGCCATATGTGGTCGAATTGCGTGTTCCAACCACTGCCAGGGCAAATTGGTCGGCCTCCGTGAGTTTGCCATAGCTGTAGAGCACAGGTGGGGCATCATCGATTTCTCGTAGAAGTGGTGGATACGTCATATCTTTCAACGTAATCACTCGAATACGTAGTCGTTCTAATTTTTCTAGTTCGCGCTGAGGCGTGCTGGTCGTACGCAGCTTCATGACATTTTCGATGGTTTTCTGTGTTAGACCTGCCTGTGCCAGTTCTTTACTGTCGGCTCGCCATGCTGCTTCCAGGTCGTTGTGGTAGTAATCGAGTAGCGATTTGAAGCTGACAGGCCCGATGCCGGAAACCCGGTTGAAGGCGATCCAATAAGACAATTCATCCAATGACATGGCGTCAGAGGGATAATAGTGGGATGGGGCATCAAACACTTCCATCTTAAACATCCTTACTTAAAGTTACTTGTAACCTTTTTTCTTTTGCGCCGCCTGCGGCGGCAGGATAGGAGAGAAGTGCGGGGACACCCCCGCACCCTGGCAAAGGACTGCGTCCTCTGCACTCCTTGGTTCCGGTGCCTGTGATCTCGGTGTCGAGGATGCCCGCACCCCGGCAAAGGACTGCGTCCTCTGCACTCCTTAAGTCCGCATCTATGGGGGACACCGCGCATCCCTTCAACTGGTCTCGTAGTCCCCTTGGAACCTCAAGATGAACAATAATTTCAGCTATCGCAAGGTGATTATTCCTGCGGAGCCTGCTCTCCGGGTGTATGTATTGGATACTCCGATCCCTGAAAGGGTGATACAGGCTGCGATGATGGTTGAGTATACATCGATGACTGCATATAGGTTGATGGATCAGGGTACATGTAAGCCTGATTTCCCTGCTGCCATTTCGCTGTAGTGGGACCATTCGCCTGCTCTTTGAGCGCTTTATTGTGTCTTACACTATAAATGATAAGTACAATCAGGCTGATGAGTGAAACGAGCACAAGGAAGATCCCGAGGCCAATCAATAGCCAGAAAGTCGTGTAGTTTGTGCTGACGTTCTGTGTTTGTTTGACCTGAATTACCGGCTGTGGCGTTGGCTTGACTTCATTGGTAGTAAGTACCGCCGGTTGGCCCAGGGAGAGACGCCATTGATTCTCCAGGTGTAACTGATCTACTCCTAATGCCTGCTGCAAATCCTGATCAAAAGTAGTTTGGGAATTATTCATTAACTTGATGAGTTGTATCATTCTGGGTTTACCAGAGGTACGATACATGTAATCTACTAGATAATAGCTCTGTGCATAGGCCAGGTACGCTTTATCTGCGCTGGCAGGAAAATTATCAGAAATCTGACTCAATCGAAGCAAAGACTGTGAAGCGAGTGCTTTTTGCCAACGTGCTTGCAACTCGACTTCACGAAAGGCCTGATTATAAACGGCCAGACCCTCATCAAACCATGTAGGAGCAGTGATCCCCTGCGCAATGAGTTGGTGAAAGACAAGATGTGTCAACTCGTGTGGCATATCTCTCACTAGCGTATCATCGGTGCGATCGACAACAACAATCGAAGCTTCATGCAACGCTGGCAACGCCTCACCTCCTACCCATTCATAAGAGCCGGGCTCGAGCGAGCCATGGAAGTCCTGGTCAGATGCGTATATCCACAAGTTTATTGATTGGAGCAGCCCGCCTCCAAGATTATTGCTAATACTCTGGATACTGGCACTTGCCTTTCCAAGTACAAACTGCCCAAAATCGGGCCCGCGATTATACCAGTTGACATGTAACATACCCTGTGTCAGATGTTGCCAGTTGAAACGGGTGTCTTCAGTTGTGAATTGTTGCTGTGCATCTGTGAACGTATTCCCCGCGCTATCCCAAAATTCCCAGAAGTAGTACACCTGGACTCCTGGCGGAATGAAATGGCCGCTGCTTGTATGTTCGCGCCAGGAAACAAAAATAGCATGCCCCGGCTTGCTTAGTGGTACTGCATGTGTTTCTGGCGCTCCATCTGCACTAAAAGTAAGAACAATGCTCGCTTTGTTGATAGTACCTGCCGCATCATTTGCACTTGCGTTCAGATCAATATAGTCAGGAAAATGTTCTGAGTATGTTTGAGAAGTGATCGTAATCGGGTTGTTAGATAAGGATAACCCATGAACAACCCTTGAAGAGACAAGGGGCGAAAGGAGAAATGTAAAAAAAACGAGCGCAATGAAAAGAGATGTATAAAAGCGACGCAAGAGCATCGAGTAGCTCCTCTCAACCAGGGAATTTTGGAACATCAAGTATCTTTATGCATTGTGTAATATAGGCTTTAGATGCTCATTACCTTTTTAATGCGGACATCAAAACAGCCACTGAGGGCCGATCAATCGGCGATGTGCACGATAAATCGGCACCTACTGTTATCCGGATTCATGTGTGAATCAGCATATAATGCCCATATTGTACATGATAAGTATTCTTCTGTACACATTTGCAAACCTTTGGATTAACTCTAATCTCTGTCCGCTGTCGTTCATATTGCCTTCACCTGGCCTGAATCGGTAATTCTGTTAATACCCTATTACTCATTCGTTCCTGTACATAGACCCTTTACCCTGAATCCATCAAGCCATATCGTTCTATACAGGTAGACGAATTAAAGTAAAGTTATTAGGGCCAGAATACAAGGTATAAGGATAACCTATGAGTAATAACTATTGGAACTACCAACCCGAAAACAATAATGGCAATCAACACAACGGATCTCCTCGTTCGGGTAGCCTGATAAGTAATTACTCTGACCAAACGGTGCAAGCGCCTCCACAATACTCTCCTCTTATGGGTCAAACACCGCAAGGAGCGCCACCACCTCAGTATTCGCCGCTGCCGCCGGTATACACACCTCAACAGCAGGAGTGGCCAGCACCACAGGCATGGCCAACCCCTTCATTCTTTGGAAATGCTATGCAAACAGTACGGCGGTGGACTGGTAAGATGACAGCAGCTCGTGGAGGAAACGTAGATCAAGACCCGCTGGTGCTCTATCGACCCTCTTCACCACCTCCAATGCTCCCTCCCAGGTCAAAACCCTGGAAACGTTCGCACTCGGTGCGTGTGGCAATGATGATGCGCCATCGCCGTGAACGATTGAAGCAATCCCGCCCAACAGGTCAAAGAATCGCGATTATGGCGTTTACTATTTTTTCGCTCATCCTGGTAATCATCCTCTCTTCTGGAGCTGCATCGGGCTATGCCTATTATAATAGCCAGTTGCCACGCCTGCAGGGACTGGCAAATCAGCAGATTGAGCAGTCCACTCGTATCTATGATCGCAACGGCCAACTGCTCTATGTCGCATATGATCATAAGACTGGACGTGGCACCACTGTTACCTATAATGACATACCTGGGGTAATGCAGGATGCTATGATTGCTGCCGAAGATCACACTTTCTGGGATAATTCAGGTATAGATCCGCAAGGTATTCTTCGCGCAGCTACTGAGTATTCATCTACTGGTTCTGTACAGAGTGGCGGAAGTACTATCACTCAGCAGGTAGTCAAAAATCTTACACACGATACGCAAGTTACATTGCAACGCAAGATCCCAGAAGCAGCTCTCGCTATTGGGCTGACGCAACAGTATCCCAAATGGAAGATTCTGGAGATGTACTTTAATATCTCTCCTTTTGGTGCGCAAGAACTCGGTGTCGCTGCTGCTGCTGAGGATTATTTTGGCCTCAATCCCAAATGCAACCAGAATTTCAAGTGTATTCCAGCTATCGCTTATCTCGATCTTGATTTGAAGACGAAAAAGCATAATCCACTTCTTGCCCTGGCACGTGCCTCGCTCCTGGCAGGCCTGCCACAAAGCCCGGTCAGCTATGATCCGATATTAAGTAAAGAAAATAAAAAACTTGCTCTGGTACGCCAGGATTACGTACTGCAGCAGATGCTAGCACTCAATATGCATATCAATACGGCCCTTGGAGATCAGACCATTGATAATGGCCCAATTACGCCCGGTATTATCCAACAGGTAGAAGCCATGACTGCAAAGATGCCGTTCACTGGTTTTCACTCTATCAACAAAGCTCCGCATTTTGTAGATTGGGTCACCAGTCAGATAGAGACTGCCCTTGGCAATGGAGATAAGAATAAAGGAGTATACCCGTTTCTCACAGGTGGTTTCAATATCCGCACAACGATTGACCTCAACCTGGAAAATTATGTCGAAAATAATGTGCGTCATCATCTTCACGACCCAGAATGGCAAATCTTTGTAGGTGATTATGGTCCACTTAATACGGTGCATAATGTCAATGATTCCGCTGTTGTAGTTATGGATGCCAAAACAGGCGAGGTGTTGGCGATGGACGGCAGCGCTGAGTACAATAATGCCATTCCTACGATTTCAGGCAATATTAATATGGCGCTTGCTCCTCGGCAACCAGGTTCATCTTTCAAACCAATCGAATACGCAACGGCTTTTCAGATGGGTTGGTATCCTGGCATTGTTTTACCAGATAAGAAAACTTACTTCCCCAATAATACCCCTGTGGGTGGAGATATTAATACCACTACCTATCATCCCACTGATTATGGTTGAGGATATCATAACCTCAATTATAATATCGTGCTTGACATCGC
>JBKPBA010000499.1:0-6586 GCA_046726675.1 Chloroflexota bacterium | reverse complement strand
AGGGGAACGCCTCCTGCAACCGCTGCGAGCATTTGGCCCTCCGCTGCAGGACCTGCTTGGCCCCATGTCCTATACCAGGCTGCAGAGCATCGTGGAAACCGTCAATCCGCCTGGCCTGCGCAACTACTGGAAGTCGAGCTACCTGCAGGGCCTGAGTGAGGAGGCGATGACGACCCTGGTGGACTCCTTCGCGAGCGTTCCTGCGCCCCACAGCCATGTGGTGCTTGAGCATCTCGGCGGCGCTATCAGCCGCCGCGGGAGGGACGAGACGGCATACACCCACCGCGATGCGCCGTATAACTTGCTGATCGTGGGGATATGGAGCAACCCCGGGGAGGATGACCAGAATATCCGCTGGGTGCGAGGGCTCTGGGAGGCGATGCAACCCTTTGCCTCGGGCGAGGTCTATGTCAACTACGAGGCCGATCAGGGAATCGACCGGGTCAAGGCCGCGTACAGCGAAGCCGCCTATGCGCGGCTGGTGGCCCTGAAGAACACGTATGATCCCACGAACCTGTTCCGCCTCAATCAAAACATCAAGCCGGCTCGATGGGGTCGTGCGTGTGACGCACTGCGGCTATCGCTGTCCCAACCCTAGCTGTCCAGCGCGAATGCGCAGCTATCGGAGTGCCGTTGCCGATGCATTGGCACTACCCGGTTTCACCTTTGGTCTGGATCTCGTGATCGCCGTCGGACATCTGCGTCTGGCGAGGCACCAGACCTTGGATGAAGTGCATCAGCACCTGCTTGAGCGTTTGAGCCCACTGGGACTTTCCATTTCGCGGCGCGAGGTCCTGTACCTGTTCGAGGCCTATTGCACCCTGTTACGCGCCGCGAAGCCTGCCAAAGAAGGACCAGAGTGGCAAGCCTGGCTCAAGCAGGTGGAAGAGAATGGGGGGATCATCCTCTCGATTGATGGCATTCAACCGGATAACGGCAATGAAACCATCTATCTGATTCGCGATGTTCTGACAGGACGAGTGTTGTGTGCAGAGAATGTCACCTCCAGCGAAACCGAAGTGATCAAGGCGCTCTTGCGTCCGGTGGTCGATTTAGGGGTGCCCGTGCTCGCAGCGATCAGTGATGCCCAGCGTTCCTTGAGTGGAGCGATGAAAGCCTTGTGGCCCGAGGCACCGCATCAACTCTGCCAGTTCCACTATTTGCGTGAAGCAAGCAAGCTGATGTATGAGTTAGATCGCAGTAGCCGCACGAGTATGCGCAAAAGCATGCAGCGGCCAGTCCGCGACATCCGTGACCAACTCGCTCATCATCTGCAAGCGGGAGCAGGCTCCTCGCATGCTGAGCAGCAGCGAGAACAGGAGCACCTACAGGTACTAGCGGACTACACCCTGGCGATTGGAACAGCCCTTAACCCAGGACGGGCAGAGCATCTTTGGAGTACCCAGGCATCCAAGCCTACGATGCTCTCGCCGACATTGATACCAGTCTGAGCGCACTGGCAAAAAAGGGGGACCTGTGAGCCAGAAGTGTCAACAGAAGCTCACCCGCCTGCTCAGTATCGTCAGACTCCGAGAAGGGTGGCATAATACCTTCCAAGCGCTCAAGCGCATGCACAAATGGATTATTGAGACCGAACGCATCTTGGCGGCAGAATGGGGTGAGCCCAAGGAAATCCTGAGCAGCGCTCGGGTCGCTCAACGCTTCGACCGCTGGATAAGCGATCTGGAGCGTCTGGCCCAGAGTGGGACCTTGAATGCAGACGAGCAGCACTGCCTGGAGCACTTTCTTACCGTGACGCAGAGCCAGAGACCCCATTTGCTCCACTGCTACGACGTGAAAGGACTGCCCAGAACCAACAATACGATGGAAGGCTATATTCGCTCGCTCAAGACGCGCTATCGACGTGTGAGTGGTCGCAAAAACTGGAATAGCTACTTGTTACGCTATGGCCGCAGTACAGCTTACTATGATGCGATGGCCCAAGGGCAGATGAGCGACCAGCAAGTCGAGCAGTGCTTGGGCCGCATCCCACGAGAGCATTGGCGGCAAGCTCGCACCGAAGCCCGTCAAAAACAGAGCGTGCAATTGAAGATGTTTCGTTTCAAACACCACCGCGACCACTATCTCAACTGTCTTGAAGCTCGATGGGCTCAGGCGCTTTCAGATACGTCACTTTTGCACCGACGGAAAAAATGAACCACACCCTCAGCCCTTAGTGAGATGATGGTCCAGTATCACGCAAACGGTTACCAGCCGCAAGGTCATATCCTATTTCAGCTTTCAGCGGATGAATGCTCGCTGGTACTCCACACGGAATCTCCTCGTTGGTGGCTCTTCCTGGTCGAAATAGTCTTCAAATTGCAGTTGCCGTAGCCCGGCGCTCGTGAACACCTCCAAATCTTCCTTTGTCAAAGGCCAGGGCATATCCCCAGGATGCTCTTCAGGAGAACGACCGCGACAGATCACGAGAAGCGTGCCAGCTTTCGCGAGCAAGCCCGCGATACATGCGGTTGCTTTTCTGCGCACATCAGCAGCTAAGACTTGTAACGTGTAAGCTTCCAGGACAAAGTCAAAGCTTCCTTGCCAGGCTGAGGGAGAATCTAACACATCCGCAACCACATACTCTACCTGTGAATGAGGAAACCGCTTATGGCACCAGGCAATGGCCGTCGGAGCAATATCAAATGCAACCACCTCAAAGCCTCTATGGGCCAGCTCCTCAGCATCATCACCAAGACCACACCCAATAACGAGGGCGAGCTTTCCTTTGCCCTGAACGTTTCGGTGATCAAGCCATTGGACGAGGTTGGGATTACTGACCATCTGAGCCCAGTAGAGAGTCTGTCTAAAATTTTGTGCTTCTCTGAGCACATGTCAGGGTGTCAGGCAAAAAAGAAGGCTGCTGATCTACAGGGGTAGCCAGAAAGGTTGAGCGGTGTGATACACTGAGGATATGAGAGCCTATTCGCAAGATGTGCGCCTCTGTGCCCCAAGTATCCTCGCCGCTCTAGAGGCGGCCCCACTGGAAGAGAAGTGGGTAAAACAGCGTCTGACCTTCAGCCGAAAGGCATGAGGGGACAAGAGCATGACGTGTCAAAGGTCGTTGAAGCTCCAGGCTGAGGAGCCAGATGGCGATCAGTTAGGCCATGCATGGTCAGGGCAGCATTGCTCAAACCCTAGCTGCGGCGGGTGCGAATTACCCCTCGGGAAACCAGCCTGTAACCCGAACTCTGTTGTGTGCGGCTAAAAATCTTGGAGCCCCACAATCTTCTCGGCAGAGCCAAACCGTAAGGAACGGATGACAGCGTAAGGGGGACCTACACATGGACCAGGAAGCTTGGAGGAACTGAGGGATTGCCTACACACCGCAAGGTGCATGGTGACGGAGTGATCGTAGTAGTCGTGTGGGTTACGTCACACCACGGAGCCTGGGAAAGCCAGCGCGCAGGGCGAAGGGTCACAGAGAACCTATTCCAAGAAGAAAGAGGCTGACTTGGATGAGTCAGAAGGCCTTAGAACGATTGGAAATCCTCCGCAACTTGAATAGCAACAAGGAATGGATTAACCACGGACTGTATCGACTGATGTATGAGGAAGACCTCTACAAGGTCGCCTACGAACGGATCAAATCCAAGCCGGGAAACATGACGGCAGGAACGGATGGAAGAACGCTGGATGGCTTTTCCCTACAAGAAATCCAGACCATCATCCATCTGATGAGAACCGAACAATTCCACTTCAAACCCGTCAAAACGACCTTCATCCCGAAGGCCAACGGGAAGATGAGGAAATTAGGGATGCCCTCCACGCGAGATAAGGTGGTGCAAGAGGTCATCCGTCTGATCCTCGAAGCCATCTACGACAGTCCCTACGGGGCCTACTTCAGGCCGACTAGTCACGGCTTTCGACCGCATCGAAGCTGTCATAGCGCCCTCAAAGAGATTCGAGAGAAATGGTCAGCCACGAACTGGCTGATCGAAGGAGATGTACAAGCTTGCTTCGACGACATCTCTCATCATACCCTGGTAGGCCTCCTGAGAAAGAAGATCGTTGATGAGCGCTTCATCAGTCTCATCTGCAAGCTCCTGAAAGCAGGATACCTGGACATCCGAGGGCAAAGGAAGAATAGCCTCGCGGGAACACCGCAGGGCGGGATAGCCAGCCCCATCCTCGCCAATGTGTACCTCCACGAACTCGACGTGTTCGTTGAAAGGCTACAAACAAAGCGGGAAAAGGGAAAGGCAAAACGACCGAACCCCCGCTATCGCTCGCTCGTCCAAAAACGTCGGCGACTGATCGCTAAAGGAATGTCCAAAACCAGGGAATTTCAAGCCATATCGCGGCAGATGAGAAACGTCCCATCACTGGTAGTAAATGACCCTGGATTTATCAGGATCAGATATCTCCGCTACGCCGACGATTGGCTGATTGCGGTCAGTGGGAGCTATGCGCTCGCTGAGGAAATCAAACAGGAAATCAAAGCCTTTCTGAGAGACCACCTCAAGCTCACACTCAGCGAAGAGAAGACGAAGATCACCCATGCGAAAACTGAAGAAGCCGTATTCCTCGGAACCAGCATTCGTATGGGCGGTGTTGAAGCAAGTAAGCTCGCCACCACCACCAACTCATCAGGAAGAATGTTCAAACGACGTTCGACTGGATGGGAGACCATCATGAAAGCCCACCTACCACGACTGGTCAAAAGGCTCAACGAGCGAGGCTTCTGTACTCCGTTGGGGGAACCGACCGCGAAAGCTGGGTGGAGCTACCTGGATGCAGACCAAATCATTAGCCTGTACTCTTCCGTCAATCGAGGGATACAGAACTACTACCGGTTTGCAGACAACTGGAAGCACCTCTCCAGAATCCAGTATATTCTCGAATTCTCCCTTGCCAAAACGCTGGCGTGCAAGCACAACACGACGCTCTCCCACGTGTTCAAACGGTATGGAAAGCCAATCCACACCACCATCACGAATAGGAGTGGAAAAGCAAGGACGGTGACGTTCTATGCGAACCACGACTGGTCGAAGGACAGGAACGCCTTTAACACAGGAACCCCAACCATCGACCTTCTAGAGAGCCACGTGTGGCTAAGGACGCGCTCAAAGTTAGGCAAACCGTGCTGTATCTGCAATGAAGCAGGACAAACCGTGATGCATCACGTCCGTCACATCAGAAAGTTGTCTGACAAGAGAGAACCGACTGGGTTCAATCGCGTGCTCAGAGCCTTAAATCGAAAACAGATACCGGTCTGTCCATCGTGTCACGGAAAAATCCATCGGGGCATCTACGACGGTTTGAAACTCAGAGATTTGGCTTACATTCCACGCTAACCAAGGGAAGAGAGGGTTCTTAGAGAGCAGTGTGCCTTGAAAGGGGCAAGCACTGTTCGGCGGGGAGGGGTTGGTGCTCTTGGGCAACCAAGACCTGGCCTCTTACCCGACTGCTTTCAGGGGCAGGACGAGCGACCGGAACAGCAGTAAAAGGATAAGATAGGTAGTAAGGGCCACGATCAGTACGGCCTTTGGAAAGTCCGTGTAGAGCGAGTTGCCGTAGTCGATATCCCCAGCCGTCCCACCATCGACAAGGATAGAGATACCTCCACCATGGGGTGTATTCCGAATCGCCTGCACCAATGCTTGTGAACGCTGATCGAGCATCCCATACTTACTGATAACCAGCATCTCCAGAGTATTTCCTGCGACCGAAGTGTTGACCAGTGTAGATAGGTAGGGATCCGCAATCAACTGAGGATGTGTATAGAGTAACTCATATTGGTCGAGCGTGAACCGTGGGTCTGCACTGACGAAACTGTCTACCCGTGCAACACGCGGATCAGCCTGTATACGCTGCACATAGGCATAGAGCTTGCGGATGTTACCAGGAGACAAGACATCGCCGTTCGTCTGTACAGCTATGAGGACAGGGGTTGTTTCGCGATCATTGAAGCGCCTGGCTAACAGATCGAATGCTGCACGCGAAGGCACATCTGCGGGAAGAATGGAAGCATCGGGTGCCGAAAAGCGCACACCCAGGAAGGGCAAACCCAATGCGACTAACAGCAAGAAGACAGGGACAAACACCCGTACCGGGTAGCGCATCACAATGTGAGAGAGCCGGTACCAGAAGCCGTGATGTTCAAACAGCCTTGATGTCGCATTTGCTGCGGTGACGCTGTTAGCTTCTACACGTTTCCAAAGATGCGGGATGCGCACCGGAAACGCGTTTATCCTGGCGCCAATGATGGCAAGAGCAGCAGGCAACAGTGTAATCGCGGCAAGCACCGCTAAGATAACGACAAGGATGCCGCCCAACCCTACCGAATGGAGCATATTGATGCGGAAGAAGGTTAACCCCAGCAGACCGATAGAGACGGTCAGGCCTGAGAATGTCACGACACGCCCTGCCGTGGCAACGGTTATGGTTACGGAATCATCAACGGTGCGCCCGCGGGCTAGCTCTTCGCGGAAGCGACTCACCATGAACAGTGAGTAATCTACGCCAAGTCCGAGACCAAACAGCGTGGTGATGTTCAGTACGAAGATGGAAAGCGTTGTGAGATGCCCGAGGCCAAAGATGAGCGCCAGGGCGACGATGACAGCACTTCCCCCCACTAAAGCGG
>JBKPBA010000498.1:0-24747 GCA_046726675.1 Chloroflexota bacterium | reverse complement strand
GGCATATGCAGCCAGAGCAGCCCCGGCATTCCCTGCTGTAGGTATTACTAAACCCTCTGCTCCTAGTTCAAGGGC
The DNA here is from genome assembly GCA_046726675.1 of Chloroflexota bacterium. GTDB lineage: Bacteria > Chloroflexota > Ktedonobacteria > Ktedonobacterales > Ktedonobacteraceae > DATMNR01. The sequence continues at coordinate 24,672 of JBKPBA010000498.1, read as the reverse complement.
GCGGGAGACGGCGACTGCCATTCCTCGCGCTTTGAAACTACCGGTCGGGTTTTGCCCTTCATCTTTGACCAGCAAGCGAGCTTCGCTCTCAAGTCCTTGCGGAGCCAGGCGTGGTGCTGATAATAAGGGCGTCATGCCCTCTCCCAGGGTTAGCACATAACGTTCTTGACGTATTGGTAGCAGTTCATGATAGCGCCACATGGTAGCTTCGCGGCTTGCTAATCTGTCCGTTATCAGGTCGCGAGTCAACGCGATAAGATCGTATTGCGCAAGGAGCGGCCTGGAGCAGCATGGGCTGGTTGTATAAAGTTGGTCAGCGTTGTAGGCATGTTGGCACAGGCTGCATTGCAAATGGCTGAGATAGCTGTAACGAGCATTCATATTATATTACTATAACACCAGGAGTGGCTGATTTCTAAGGACTTTACAACTTTTTTACAGAATTTTTATTCTTGCCTTTGTTCATAGTTTCTGATAGGATGCTTCCATGAGCGGTACAGATTTTCAAATGCCAATGCATGACTGGAATATTGTGGGCCACGAGCATGCTATTAATACGTTGCGGCGCGCACTTGCGGCACAAAGGGTGCGACATGCCTATCTGTTTACTGGCCCCGAGCATATTGGTAAAACATTACTGGCTCAGCGTTTTGCGCAAACATTGTTGTGTACAGGTGAAATAGATTCGCACGATGCGCCACAAAATCCATGCAATGCCTGTCTCTCTTGCCGCAAGGTTATGCACGGCAATCATCCGGATGTGCATTATATTAGTAGACCACCAGACAAACAGTTCATACTGATTGAGCAGGTACGGGCGTTGCAAGCTGATGCGGCACGTAAAACGTTGGAGGGACGACGCAATATTTTTATTATTCAGGGTATGCACGAGATGAATGTGCAGGCAGCTAACTGTTTGTTGAAGACGCTTGAGGAGCCGGAACCAGACGTGGTCTTGCTGCTCACCGCTCCTGATCCAGGCTCGCTATTACCCACTATCCTCTCGCGCGTGCAGCAGGTACCCATGCAGTTACTTACTACTAAACAGATTACGTCTGCCCTTGAGGAGCGCTGGCAGGTTGAGCCAGAAGATGCCAGTTTGATCGCAGCGTTGGCGGCGGGCCGTATGGGCTGGGCAGTGCAAGCTGTAGAAGATGATGATATGCTAGCAGAACGCCAGGCACAATTGGAGACGTTGGCAAAGCTATCGACGGCAGGTAAGGTACAACGTTTTGAAGTGGCGCAGCGTCTGAGCGCAGATAGCGACAAGTTACATGGTATACTTGAGTTGTGGTTGCTCTGGTGGCGTGACATAGTATTGGCGGCCAACAACTGTCTTGATTTAATTGTCAATGTAGATATGCGAGGGCTGATACAGAATCAGGCCGCAAAGATTGGCGCGACTGAATCCCAGCGCATGGTACGAGCTATTTTGGGTACTATGGAGGCGTTAGAGCAAAACGTAAATGCGCGTGTAGCGCTTGAGGTATTGATGCTTGATTTACCAGAGCCCCGCGCCTGAATGCCCCTGACTTCCAGTTATGGAGATGAAAGGCGCGTTCCTTTTTGGGGCGGGGAAGGGACTGTTTCCGGTTGCTCGTGCCCCAAGAAGAAAGTATCCGCGAGATGAACAAGACGTTTCAGTACAGACTCTACCTGACAAAAAAGCAACAAACCACGCTGAACAAGTGGCTTGCTCTCTGCTGCGAGACCTATAACGCCGCGTTGCAAGAACGCCGTGATGCCTACCGCATGGCGGGCATCTCGCTTGGCTACGCGCAGCAGTGCGCTGAACTGCCTGCTTGCAAAGAGGTACGCCCGGAACTGGCCGAGGTGAACTCGCAAGTCCTGCAAGACGTCCTCAAGCGGGTGGATCGGGCCTTTGACGGCTTTTTCCGGCGCGTGAAGGACGGACAGCAGCCGGGTTATCCACGCTTCCGATCGAGCTGGCGCTACAATAGCCTCACCTTCAAGCAATACCACAACAGCTTTGACGTCCACGCTGGCAAGAAACAGGAAGGCACGCTCATCCTCTCCAAGCTTGGTCACATCAAGATGGTGATGCATCGGCCGCTCACCGGCATCCCCAAGACGGCCACGGGGAAACGGACGCCGACAGGCAAATGGTTTGTGAGCATCAGCGCGGAAAATGAGCTGGAGGCTGATTCCTTGCCTCCATCAGATGCGCAGGTCGGTATCGATGTCGGCCTGAAAACGTTTGCCTATCTCTCGATCGGAGGGCAGATCGACAATCCGCGGTTCTTCCGGAAGGAGGAACAGGCATTAGCCCGTGCCCATCGCAAGCTCTCCAAAACGCACAGGGGGACACCACAACGGGAAAAACGGCGCAAGGTGGTGGCGCGCGTGCATGAACGGGTCAGGTGGCGGCGGGAAAACTTCATCCGGCAAGAGGTGGTCTCTCTGATCAAACGGTTTGGGTTCATTGCGGTGGAAGCTCTGGTGGTGCGCAACATGCTCAAAAACCCGAAATTGGCCAAGAGTATCGCCGATGCGGCATGGTCGTCATTTTTCGCACATCTGCTCAGTAAAGCGGAGGAAGCTGGCCGAGAAGTGGTGCGCGTGAATCCGGCTTATACGTCGCAAAGCTGTTCGGGCTGCGGACATCGCCAAGAGATGCCCCTTTCAGCGCGGGTGTATGAGTGTCCCAGCTGTGGTCTGGTCATCGATCGAGACCACAATGGCAGTAAGAATATCTTAGACGAAGCGTTAGAAGCCGTGGGACGACACGGCCGCGTCATTCCAGAAGCCCCCGGCTTGTAGCCGTGGGGAGTCGTCACCGAGTGTCAGATAATCAGGAGTGGAAGTAACAAGGGCGGGGGCAAGCCCCGCACCTACTATACATATGAAGGAGTGCTCGATGCGAACTGACTTCCAACACCTTCTGGTGAAACAGGATGGCGGTGTGCTGACCATTACGATGAATCGGCCTGAGGTGTTGAATGCGTTTAATGATGCTATGCTAGCGGAGCTGACTGAGGCTGTAGAGACAGCAGCGCAAGATGAAGCAGTGCGCTGCGTTGTGCTTACTGGGGCAGGTAGGGCGTTTGGCTCGGGGCAGGACTTGCGTAGTCTATCCGAGGGTCGGAGCAGCGGCGCGGTGAGTAAAGTGAGTGAACACTTGCAAAAATATCACAGGGTCGTGTATGCGATACGCGAGATGCCTAAACCCGTGATAGCTGCGGTGCGCGGTGTTGCTGCAGGTATTTCTTGTAATATAGCGCTGGCGTGTGACTTACGGATTGCCTCGGACGATGCACGTTTCATAGAAGCTTTTGCCAGGATTGGTCTGGTGCCTGATGGAGGTGGCGGATATTTCTTACCGCGACTTGTTGGAGTCGGAAAGGCTCTGGAGTTATCGATGCTTGCCGACGAGGTGAGAGGACCGGAGGCTGAGCGTATCGGGCTGATCAATAAGTGTGTGCCTCTGGAAGAGTTTGAGGATGCAACACAAGCGCTTGCGCAGAGGCTAGCAAAAGGGCCAACACGCGCATATGCTTTGATCAAAAAGCTGATCTATACGTCGGCTGAATCAGACTTGCAAACGTCGATGAGTCTCGAAGGTGAATTGCAAGATATGGCTTTTGAGACGGAAGATCATCAAAACGCTGTAGTCGCTTTTTTGCAGAAACGGCCACCAGAATATAAAGGGAGATAGGGTGTGCGCATTGACACCCTGACCTACAATAATATCCAGACTCAGGGGGCGCAGCGTCGAGTGTGGCTGCGCCAGCATAGTCCTCAACACCTGCAACTATGTACAGCTCTTATGCTCCAGGGACTCCAGGAACGTCTACGGAGCGCTTCAAACAGCACACTTGTGTTGGGCGCAGGGGCCTGTACCGAAATTCCTCTTGCTGAACTCGCTCGTGATTCTGACGAGGTCGTGCTCGCTGATTATGATCATGCATCGATGCAACAAGGGTGGAACGAGCTAACTTCTCCTGCGCTACGTAAAAGGATACGATTACTATGTTGTGATATTAGCGGCGGAGTAAGCGCCAACCTGAACCGCCTGATCGAACAGCAGCCCTGGGATAAGCTTATATCTCAGGGTGCTCAGGTTATTTTCGATGCCGCTGCTCGCTGCTTAGAACAATGTCCCGTACCAGACCCACCTGAAATCGAGGGTTTGCATACAAGTGAATTTGGTGTGGTCATCAGTTCGCTAGTGCTCTCACAACTCTTCAGTTATCCTCTATTGGATATGCTTGATCATGTACAACACATTGCGCCCGCCTATCTGGGTGAGCAGGAACGCCATCACCGCTACCAGGAGGCAGCACAAAACTTTCGCATACGTATCATTCAGGGACACTTACACCTGTTACACGAACTGCTTGATGTGGGAGGGATCGTTGTGTTGCTCAGTGATGTACGGGGCTTTGTGTTTGAAGTTTTCGGCACTGAGAATGATACGCACCGTCGTCGGACTTTGCCAATTGTTCCACGCTCGTTGCCTGAACTGGTGCGAGAGAGTTTCAATGTAATAGAAGAGCGTCACTGGGAATGGATTACTGATTTGCCTGGGCAGGGGAAGTTGGGCAGGGGGTATGAGGTTGTTGGGTATGTGTTGAGTTCTACTTTACTGAGGACATGATTTTGACAAACGTGACAAACCTCTAGTATTGTGCTATTTAATATTTTTCAATAAATTACCATATCACGTGTTTCGTAACGGTTCTGTAACGAGCATATGCTATACTCCCTCTCAAAACATGTGAGGGTCTCCAACTACTCCCAGCGAGCAGACAAAGTGGGTCGTCTTTGGATTCGCAGGATTACTGACGCTGGACTTCCTGTATGGTCTCCTCGGCATCCTGTTCCCGGGGCTCGCAGCTCCCGACTCGACCTATCAACTGATCAATGGAACACTCCCATCCGTCACATTCCTGATCTTTCCCCTCAGTGTTGGCATTGCCATCCTGCGCTCCCGCTTAGAAGCCTCGCGAATAACCTTAAGAAAACCACTACCTCTGTGCTGCGAATCAGGTTAAAGGTTCAGCCATTGGACGCATCTGAATCTCAATGATACGCGAGTGAGTGGTCTGTGTGCAGGCCAGGAGTACTGCACCTGCAACATCTTCGGGGTCGAGCATGCCTGATTGAGCGACGCTCTCTTCTGTCCGTCCCTTTCCCAGTGCAAATTCGGTCTTTACCCCACCAGGACAAATGACGCCGACTTTGATACCATAGGGACGCAATTCTTTGTCCAATGCCTGTGCAAAGCCGACTTGAGCGAATTTTGTAGCGCAGTACACGGCTTCACCTGCGAAGCCGTAAATGCCTGCCATCGATGAGATCATGAGAATGGTACCGGACTTCTGCTCGATCATCAAGGGGACGACGTGGCGGGTGAAAAGGAATGTGGAGCGTACATTACTGTCCATCATCTCGTCGTATTCTTCAATGCTGGTGTCAATGAGATTCTTGTAGTTTCCGACGCCAACATTGTTGATCAGAATATTCACGGTTCCAAATTGCTCTTTTGCTGTGGAAATGGCACGTATTGCTGTCTCCTCTTCACGGGCATCTCCTGTTACTGCTATGGCTCGACCACCCGCTGATTGGATCGTCTCCACCACTTCATCGAGACGATGTTCTCGCCTGGCTGTGAGTACAAGATTGGCTCCTTCGTTGGTTAACGCGAGAGCAGATGCTCTGCCAATACCCGAACTGGCTCCGGTAATTAAACAAACAGATCCGGCTAACTTTTTGCTCATATGCTTATTGCTGGCTCCTTTTTCGTCTTGTGGATGGTCATACAGACCATTCATCTAAAAATAATAATTTGGCGTGCTTTCCCATCTCTCATTGAATGAGTACATGCCTCCTGTATGTATGATAGCACAGCTTGAGCCTGTTGACTGAATTTTCAAGGGTGTCCACAAAGGTGACTCACGGCAATGAGGAGCGTGGTAATATATTATCTGGAGAAATACGCTCAACCCGATGACAGCGTTCACTGGAGGCTTCACTATGAATAAGACAACACTTGAAGACATCGAGAGCGACAACATTGCTCAACGCATCAAAAGCCAGTTCGCCCCGGCCTACCTGACGTTGGCGAGCATCATCCAGGGTGTTGCTCTTTCGACTTTGGTAATACGCGTCGAATCCACATATCCAGGCTTCAATACGGTCGCTTGGCTTCTAACCATCACTACTTTCTTAGTCATCCTGGATATCTGGCACGAGTACTTGATGATGGTACTGGCATATGTTTGGCTTCCGACCTTGCTCGATTCGATTGTCCCTTTTGCCTTCGTCGCGACTGAACTCTTCCTCGTTCACTTCGTCTATGGCAATGTCCGTGGATGGCACCTTGCTTACGCCGGGTGCTATCTGGTGGGCATCGCAGCATGGTTCCTACAAAACGCACAGGTGCGCAAGCATGCCGAAGAGAATAGGATTGTTCAAAATCGACTGGCATTCTATGATCGATTTCGCGGTGTGCTTGTTGTGATCCTTGCACTACTGAGTCTTTTGGCGTGGGCGCTTTATGATGTACTACGGCTCGAGCAAGTGCCGCTTATCGTCGCGTTGGTTGCCTTTGTCGGTTGTATCATCTTTATCAGTAGTTCCATCCCGTTCTGGAACCAGTTCCTCGACTTTGCACTGGGTAAGTCTGTAACTGAGCAGCGGAGTAAATCAAAACGGCAGGTATAGAAATCGCCTGCATCATATTTTGAAAGGAGGAAGAGCACGATGGCAGAACCCTTTGAGTACATTTCCCATGCGCGCCTGATTTATAAGGAGGGCTATCGCAATGCCTATCTCGGGGAAGTCGAGACTCCCGTAGTTTATGGTGTACAGGGGAAATTGCGTGAGTATTATGGGGCCAAAGAGGGCCCTGCAATTGCCTCTACATTAGATCACATTGTCGCCGCCGTTGCAGGTTGAATGTACGGCACTCTTGCCGGTGCCCTGTCAGGGCGCAAAATTCCTTTTGATCGTCAACTCTATACCGCCACCGTCGATGGTCGGATTGTTGGTATTGGCAAAACGATCCGTATCGAGTCGATTACTGTCCATTACGATTTGGCGATCCCAGCAGAGTCACGTACTGCGGCCGAACGCGCACTTCATGTACACCCGGAAGGTTGCCCAGCCCACCAGAGCGTCAAGGATGCTATTACGGTTACCTGGGATGCGACACTGCGTGTTAATGGAGAGGTAATTCGGCTGAGTAGCGAGAGACCAGTTGAATAGGCCGAGTCGGTACATAGATTGAATGATGTAGTTCTCTCTTACTCTGTTCTCTTGTGCCCGGTTTGAAGCAATCGAGATAGTTCGCGGCGTACAAGTTTTCCTGATGATGTATGTGGTAACTGTTCGGTAAAGTAGATGGCTCTGGGTTGTTTATAACCAGCCAGTTTTTGTGCTGTATAGCTTAGCAACTCTTCGACATTGACAGAGCTATCGGATTTGAGTACGACAAAGGCAATGGGTACCTGACCCCATTGTGGGTCTGCTTGTCCACAGACGCCTGCTTCTTCTACGGAGGGATGAGATTGAAGGACAGATTCAATCTCGGCAGGATATATGTTTTCTCCACCGGAAATAATAAGGTCAGCTCTGCGGTCGAGTACATAGAGGTATCCATCGTCATCAAGATAACCGATGTCGCCTGTGGCGAACCAGCCGTCTTGAAAAGCCTGAGATGTTGCCTCCGGTCTGTCTATATAGCCCGGGGTGATAGTTGGCCCTTTGAGAAAAATCTCACCATGCTCGTCAGGCAAGGCTGGCTTATCATCATTCATAATGCGTAGCTGGACTGGAAGGAGTGGACGCCCTGCAGAACCGATCTTGCGTATTGCATCTGCTGGGGAAAGAGTCACAGCTTGCGAACAGGCTTCGGTTAGACCATACGTCTGAACGACTGGAACGTTACGAAGTATACATGCTTCAAGGAGAGGATATGGAGCGGTACCCCCACCGAGTAATATACAATGCAACGTTGAGGGATAATTGGCTGCTTTGCTATCAAGGTCATTGAGCATACGTTGTAGCATCACAGCGACTACAGAGATAATGGTTATTTTATCCTCCAATATGGCTTGATTGATGATCGCGGGATCAAATTTTTTGTGTACCATTACGCTGTTACCATAGATGACGCTGCGCATCAGAATGGAGAGGCCACCAATGTGGAAGAATGGCAGACAAGCGAGCCAGCGATCGTCGGGACTATGCCCGAGATTGAGCGCTGATCCTATGGCATTCCACCATTGCATGCCATATGTAATGATCGCGCCTTTCGGCTGACCAGTAGTACCAGATGTGTAGATAATGGCCTGTGGCTTTTTGAGATCAATGAGGGTGCGCAGAGGAACATCGTCTTCCTGAAGATCGCTTATCACCGTTTCGCCACTTCTAGAAATGGTGACCAAGGTAGCAAGAGGGAGTTGTGGAACCATTCCTATAATCTCCTGTGCCAGGCTTGCATAGTCTGCATCACAGACGAGTAGCGATGCACGCACATCACGAAGCTGCCAGTATAGCTCTTGCAGCGTCAAGCGAACATTAAGAGGCACAAGGATAGCTCCAAGACGTGCCAGTGCGTGTACAAATGCGACGTAGGGTAGGCCATTCGCGGCCAGCAGGGCAATACGACTACCCTCCTGTATACCTAAAGTAGCAAGCTGTCGTGCAATCCTGGATGCTTGACAATCAAGCTCCGCAAAGCTCCATTGCACCTGGTCGCATTGCACTGCGTTGCGCTCCGGGTGATTTTCGGTGCAACGTGTCAGCCAATTGGGTAGAAAGATGTCGGATGTATTCAATCAAAACCTCTTCTCAAATACCTGTCTAATGCTTGCCTGTCCAGTTCAACGCCTAAGCCAGGGCCAGTTGGAACTGCCAGGAAACCATCGTGAACGAGCAACTCTTCAGTGAGAAGATCGTCAGCCAATAGGGGAAGCGTTGCAAGGCCACATTCAAGCGTTACAGCAGGTGATGCAGCGGCGAGGTGCAACTCGGCTACCAAACCAATGCCCGCTTCGATTGTACTTGTAATGACACTGCTTACTCCTCTCTCTGATGCTGCCTTAATCATCTGCTGTCCAATACGTAGACCCCCAGCAAATTGAGGCTTGATTACAAGGATATCAGCTACCTCGCTATCGAGGATACGATAGGCGCTCTCAAGGCTGTGTACTGCTTCGTCAACTGCAATCGGAATAGGTATGGCCTGACGAAGTGTACGCATTCCCACAAGGTCATGTGCCTTGAGGGGCTGTTCGACATACTGAATGTCGTATGCCACACATTGAGAGAGGATAGCGATTGCCTCCTCAAGCTGCCAGGCCTCATTCGCATCCAGGCGGAGATGCAGTGTTGGTCCGATGGCATCACGCACCGCCGCTATACGCTCTAACTCTTCGTGGGCGCTGAATCCCAGGCCAACTTTTAGCTTTACACAGAGAAAGCCGTTCTTTTTGGCGTTTAGTGCGGTCTCGGCTGCTTCTTTCGTTGCTTTAGCGCTGATAACTGCATTGACCGGCACGGCTGCTCGTGGTGCAAAATCGGCCGGTGAGAGCAGTGTTGAGACACAGCAATTTGTTGCTTTGCCTAGCGCATCAAGCAGAGCAATTTCCAATCCGCAAAGTGTAGAGGCGGTCTATGGATGTACCTTCTCTGCGGCGAGGAGCTCCAACGCTTCGCGAAGTGTTTTATGGCGGAGGCGACCAGCCAGTATTGGAAGGAGTGAACAGGCATCAGCAAGGCTGCCCCCAATGAAAGTTGGGAGCGGAGCTATCTCTCCAATACCTGAGATTCCCTCATTGGTAGTCACCTGTACAATGATTCCCTCACGGGTGTCCATTTCACCATGAGCGGTATTGAACTTGTGGAGGAATGGCAGGCGATAAATATGCCACTGAAGATCAATGATTTTCATACGGTTGGTGTACCTACCATTGTATCAAGCTTCGTTTGATCGGCAGAAATGTAGTGGCACCCCATGCGGGTGCCAGGTTCCCAACCACCACATGTAGCTTGACGGACTACTATGGCAAACGCGGGAACCTGGAGAAATCGGGCTTGCGCTTCTCTAGGAAGGCATTTCTCCCCTCCTGACCCTCTTCAGTCATGTAATAGAGCATCGTTGCATCACCAGCCAGCTCTTGAATACCCGCCAGGCCATCGGTATCAGCATTGAAAGCAGCTTTGAGGAAGCGCAGGGCAAGTGGGCTTTTCTCCAGTATCTCCTGTGCCCATTGTATTGTCTCTTCTTCCAGGCGTTCCAAAGGCACCACGGTGTTTACCAGTCCCATATCCAGCGCCTCCTGGGCAGAGTATTGCCTGCAGAGATACCAAATCTCACGGGCTTTTTTGTGACCGACGACACGTGCCATATATGTAGCTCCCCAGCCTGCATCAAAACTGCCAACTTTGGGACCAGTCTGTCCGAACCGAGCATTGTCAGCGGCGATGGTCAGATCACAGAGCAAGTGTAGCACGTGCCCGCCTCCAATAGCATAGCCTGCAACCATAGCGATGACTGGTTTGGGAAGGTACTTAATAACCTTCTGTAAGTCGAGGGCGTTCAAACGAGGTACACCATCGCTGCCGACGTAGCCTCCGTGTCCTCGAATGCGCTGATCGCCGCCTGAGCAGAATGCCTTGTCACCTGCGCCTGTGAGGATGACTACGCCGATCTGTGGGTCTTCACGACAGGTGTTGAAGGCGTCTATCAGTTCTGTGAGCGTTTCTGGCCGGAAGGCGTTCCGTACTTCGGGGCGATTGATGGTAATTTTTCCCATTCCTTCTGCTTTTTCAAAGATAATGTCTGAATAATCGCGGACTTTTTCCCATTCTACTTGCATGTATTTCTCCTTTTGTTTTTGCTATGCTCTATTTGCATAATTTTTCTTTGCTCGCGCCTACGGCGGCGAGGGGAGAAAGAGGTGGTGGGGACACCCCACACCCCGTCAGGGGCGGCTGCCCCTGAACCCCGCTCAATCTCATGATAAAGGACGGGTCAATATTAAGCTGAAATCTCCTACCAGGGAAGCGAATAGCTGTGGCTGTTCCAGATGAACTGTGTGGCCAGCAGCAGGTACTATATGCAGTTGTGATTGCGGTAGCGCCTGGGCCATGCGTCTTGCAATCGCTGTGAATTTTGTATCGAGTGCGCCAACAATCAGCAGGACAGGTATATGCAGCGTTGGCAGTCGAGTATAGAGGGATGGCTGGACACCTGTACCTACGCCACGCAAGCTCTGAGCCAGACCCGTAGCGCTATTTTGCAGGCGCTGTCTATGTAGCGCCTCCCTGCATTCACACGCTAGTGTCCTCTGGCTGGCAAACAATGGTAGATTTTCCCAACGCTCGATGAACGCTGGGACTCCTTCGCGCTCGATGCTTGCAGCCAGCGCTTCGTCGTTGACGCGTCGCTGTTCGCGTTCAGCAGGGTTTTCCAATCCAGGCGAAGAGCTTTCCAGGATGAGGGCACGAAAGAATCCTGAGAATACTGTGTAGAGCGCTATACGTCCACCCATCGAATAGCCAAGGATGATAGCCTGACCCTTGCTTACACCCAACTCTTGTAATGCTGCCAGGATATCTTGTTGGCAGCGCTCGATTGCGTAACGCTGTGGATCATCTGGAGCATCGGATTGTCCATGGCCAGGCAGATCAATGGCGATTATGCGCAAACCATAGTCAGCCAGTATATCTAACAGATGTCCCCAACCAGCCGCACTTCCTGTAAAGCCATGCAACAAAACGAGCGTATGAGGTATCTCTTGGCCGTTTTGGGGCTCGATAAATCGAGCCCCTACACCGCGCTGTTCAACTCCAAGCCTTATACCATTCACCTGCACAATAGTTCTCGCCATAATCACACTCTCTCACTGACACTTACCGATGGCTTCATTGACTACCTCCCAGAGTTGCCGGTGCATTTTGACATTGCTTGTTCGTTCGGCAGGTATCTCGATCACATGTAAACCGCCAGTATGTAGTCCCTGATTCACTGCTTTGTGAAACAACTCCCAGCTATCAACTCTTTGGAATCGTCCACCGTACATTTCTACCACAAGACTAAAATCCAGGCCTGTTGGTGTGCCGAAAAGTTGTTCAAAATGTTCTGGATAAGCAGCCTGGGGCAGGAAAGAGAAGATGCCTCCCCCGTCGTTATTGATCAGAATGATGGTCAGGTTCAATTGGTGTAATCGGGCAGCGAGTAGTCCATTAAGATCATGGAAGAACGAGAGATCACCAAGTACCAGGACCGATGGTTCATGCTGTCCGGCTACAGCGCTTGTGCCAAGGGCGCTGGAGATAATGCCATCAATGCCGCTTGCCCCACGGTTGCCCATGATGCGTATACATTTTTCGCTGGACCAAAAAAAGGTATCTAGATCTCGCACAGGCATGCGGTTACCTATGTAGAGTATTGCACCATCCGGTAACAGATTGGTCAGTTCGCTAAAAACTCTTCCTTCAAAGAGTTCGTTGAAATCATAGATGGCATTCTGTAATGCCTGCTGTGTGATTTTGTCTGTATCTTGCCATAAGTTTAACCATGTTTGAGACACGACTGAAGGTCTTTCTTCACTTGTTTTGTGTTGAACAAGCGAGGTGAAGAGATCCTGGCACAGAGCAGTTGGATTGGTATGAATGAGTTGGCTCGCAAGTTGCGTTGGTTCCTCCCAACCGCCATTGCTATCGATGACCACAAGGGGACAAGAGGCATAGCGTTTCAGGTAGAGCAGCAGGGGTTTGGATATTGGCATTGCGCCAAAGCGGAGTATCAGCTCTGGTTGGACGCTTTCGATAAAGGAGTCGATACGCAAGAAAGCATCGTAACTTGAAAGTACCATACTTCGATTATAGGCTCCACATCGCAGTTGCGAAAGGGGATCAGCTAAAATAGGATAGCCAAGGTACTGTGCCAGCCGCAAAAGTGGTTCTTCCAGTGTGGGATCGTCGTTTGGACCAACGATGATAAGTCCGTGTTGCGCTTCATACACCATACTCAATGAATTTCCTATAGTAATGGCCTCAGGTGCGTCTAGCGGTGCATCGCGAACTTCGATGTAAGGAGCATTGCCTGGTCTTCCCTGCCAGGCAACGAGATCACGCTGTTCGACTGGAGGCAGAAACTGACCAGGAATTGGCTCAGGTGTTAATGGCTCACGGAATGGGAAATTAAGATGCACCGGACCTGCGGGAATGCTTTGAGCAGCGGCGGCGGCACGGTCTGCAGTAGTACGAATATAGCGAAGAGCTGCATCTGTTGCTTCGGGAAGAGCTACCTCAACAAACCATTTCGCATAAGTTCCATAAAGCCGATTCTGATCGATGCTTTGTGGCGCACCATTATCACGCAGTTCATGAGGGCGATCTGCTGTCAGTACCAGCAGAGGAATATGGCTTAATTTTGCTTCGACAAGTGCGGGCAAAAAGTTCGCTGCTGCTGTTCCCGATGTACACAGCAGGGCGACTGGTTTACGCAACTGTTTTGCCATCCCCAGCCCGAAGAAAGCTGCTGAACGCTCATCCACGTGCATCCAGGTATGAATAGCTGTTTGGGCAACAAAAGCCATGGCTAGAGGGGTCGAACGGGAACCAGGACAAATTACGACGTTTCGTATACCAGCTCGCTGTAACTCATCAACAAACGCAACGGCATAGATATAAGCAGGGTTTGCAGAGTCATGTTTCATGGTAGGTACATTTGGCATATTCTTTACCCTTGATTTCTGCCACCCAGGCCACGCAGCATCACTTGAAATTTCCACCAGGACTCTGCATACTCAATCTGAGGTTCAGAGTCTGAAACGATGCCGCATCCTGCAAAGAGTGTAGCTGTTGAGCCATCGACCAGTCCGGAACGCAACGCAACGGCAAACTCACCATGGCCGCTTGCGCCAATCCAGCCCAGCGGTCCAGCATACCAGCCCCTATCTAGCTTTTCGGTGTTGCGTATCTCTTCGAGAGCAGCCTCGCGCGGGAAACCGCCAACTGCGGGTGTGGGGTGCAAGTCTGCCATAACGTCAAGAATGCATCGTCCAGGGATGAGATCACCAGTGATGGGGGTTTGCAGGTGCTGTAGATTCTTTAGCTTTAGCAACTGAGGCGTAGTAGAGACATGCACGTTTGTGCAGTGATTCTTCAGTGCTTCCAGCACCATTGCTACGACAATGACATGTTCATTAATATTTTTCTCACTGTGTAAAAGCTCTACACCAAGTTGCATGTCTTCCAATTCAGTTTCGCCACGTCGTACTGATCCTGCCAGCGCCATCGTGTGTATTTGTCCATCCTGGGCCAGTACGAGCCGTTCGGGAGTTGCGCCAACGAAGAAGCGCTCTCCGCGTTGTATGGCAAAGATGTAAGCACCTGGATAGCTTTCGCGCAATTTTTGGAGTGTGAGAGTGATATCAAACGTCTCCGTAGGATCATCAAGCACTAACTGGATGTCACGCGCGAGCACGACCTTCTCAAATGTTCCTTGCCGAATTCTTTCGACAACATTTGCCACCATTGCCATCCATTCTGAGGCGGGTCGTCTTTCGTGTATGGAGAACTGAGTAGAAGGGTGCTCTCGAGGTATGTTTGAGCTATGTTCTATGGCGGTTTGTAGCTTTCTTAGATCTTCTTCAATCTTTTGCGCGTTCAACTCAATAGTATCAGTTGCCTGGATCATACAATTTATGGTGAGAGTGACATGATTGACATTGTAGCTCAATAGAAAGCGGGGTAAAATGAGCAGCCCACCTGGGAATTCGGACCAGAGTTGGGTACATGGAGATAGTGTATCAAAGGCAAATCCACCGAAGAGTACAGGGCCACTGCCAGGTGTGGGCTCTGTTTCTGGTGCGTATGAGATGCCAGCATCATTCATCAAGGCACGCCAGGCTGAGGCCGAATCTGTAAAGCATGTACTTCCATTGGTTTCAATGGTTGTCACCGCACCTATACCTATGAGCGTAGTTTGCTCTGCTGGCTGCTCCCAGAAAAAGCACTCTCCTAACCTCGCCTGCCTGGCACCGCTGAAGGCCTGGATTGTATCGTGCCACTCAATCTGTTGTGTGAAGCTAGCAAGGATCGTTCGTTGGTGTTGAATAGAACGCGTGGCTGCTTCCTGTAGGATTTTGATAAGCACTTCATGGTCAATGGTAAAGGGCAATTGCCCAACCTCAGTCGATTTTCGCGCTTTAAGCGGATTGGATATTTCTACATTCATACTTCTGTTTAGCTCGCTACATAAAAAATGGGCTGAGTATAGCCCAAAGTAAAGTCAGCTATGTTCTGTATATATTGTAACTGACATGATAAGAGAGTGCCAAGTCAATTACCCCATGCCTAAAGGCAGAGGCTTGTATCTATGCTCCACCGCAATTCTGCATACCTTTGCAGGCGTGCAGCTTTGGCTTCATTGCACGACACATCAGGGGCAATCGACAAGTGCCCCGTGCTCGTCCAGTCTTGCCGGACAAGCAGCGTTCTGAGTACAACGTTACGCGCACCAATCAGGTCTGCATGGAGGCTGTAAGAACAGTTCTGACAGACAAACAGCAAACCCTTGTTGGGACGGTTCGCATCGCTGGTGTATCCACACATCGGACACGCTTTACTAGTGGAGTTGGCATCCACTTTCACGGCCATACTGCCCGCAAGCGTGGCTTTATAGGCAATGTAGCCATGCAGTTCAGCAAAAGCCCAACTGGAGGCATGACGGTTTGCTCGTCTCTGCTTCTTGCTCGCGGATCGGCCTCGTTTCCTCCTGGTTCGTTCACGGATGTGTGTCAAGTCTTCCAGTCCGATGATGCTCTGTGGGTGCTCGTCCACAATGCGTCGACTGATCAGATGGTTGCGGTCTTGTTTCAACCGTCTCTCTCGTCCACTAATCACGAGCAAGCGTCGTGTGGCGGAACGAGTGCCTTTCTTCTGCAACCGTTTTCTCAGTCGCGCATAATGGTCAGCTTTGGCTCGAACCTGTTTACCAGAATAGAAGGATGCATCATTCGTTGGGGTAGCAGTGACTGCAAGATAGCGTTGCCCCACATCGACGCCAACCACCTGCTTATGGCTTTCAGGTTGGGGGTCTGCTACTTCAAGCTCAAGGGTCACGAGCAGGTAAAACTGCTTGCGGGGCTTGTCATACCACAGCTTGGCGGCTCCAATGTGGGCTCTCTGCTGAAGGAACGCCACGTGCTTGCTGTACCCCGTGTAGGGCACAATCACGCGCCCATCCAGCGTGAGGATGCTCATCTGGTGCTCAGGCTTCAGACTGTAGTCACGGTGGTAGTTGTAGGTGAGCGTCGGAGAGACATACTTGGGAGCCTGGTCGAGACCCTTGTAACGTTTCTTGGTCCGGCCCGCCTTGCGTGCCTCGGCATTGTGCTTCACCTTTGTCCAGAGCGTCTTGTAGGTGGCCCCGACCTGGCGGGGAACGTTGCAGGCCATTTGAGCGGGCAACCCATACGTCAAGCGTATCACATCGTAGCAGTCACGCTGCAAAGCTCGCTGGTTACTCAACTTGCCATGCGTAAAATTGTACTGACTCACATAGTTCAAGGCATCGCGATACGCCAGTTGCGTTTTTCTCAAAGCAGCGAACTGAAAGTCATCCGTATGCAGTTTCAGCTTGGCCGTGTTGATCTGTTTCATAAGAGAAGTATAGCACATGTTCACACAAATGTGAAATACGCGCTTAGTGTGAAGCTTGTGCCAATTCCTCCTTATGCTTAGAAAGCAGAGGACTCCTTGATGCGGTATGTTGACAAATTTCACCACCTGTATGTATACTTGACATATCGCATATAATACGTCGTCACGAGGGACGAATACATATTGGCAACAGAAACAGCGAGCCGGGAATGGTGAAAGCCTGGCATGTGGAGCCACATGGAAAGCCACCCTCTGGTCTGAAGCTTAGAGTCCATCAGACCACGGCGCGGGACGAACACTACCTCAATTGAGGTGGTCAGTAATTCTTGCCGGAAGCCCACCGTTACATAAGGGCAAGGCATCGAACGTATGCCAATTGGAGTGTGTTGCCAGAGATTTTGCATTGGTGATCACTTTAACAAGTGCGTTCCGTGCCCGTTGAGTGGGAAACCTGTACGCGTGCTTTTTATGGACGCGGTCCAGTTCCAAGCAGGGTGGTACCACGGGTTGTATTTGAATTATCAAGCCCGCCCCGACATTTGTTCGAGGCGGGCTTTTTGTTTGTGTACTAATGTATGAGAAAGGAATGAATCATGACAGGGGATGAACTGAGACAGTTGTTCTTGAGCTTCTTTGCGGAGCGTGGGCACATAATTATTCCATCAGCACCGCTCGTGCCGGAAAACGACCCAAGCGTACTGTTTATGAGCGCCGGCATGCAACCGCTCGTGCCTTATCTGCTGGGTGAGAGTCATCCTAATGGGCGACGCCTGGTGAATGTGCAAAAGTGTTTACGCACCGATGACATTGAAGAAGTCGGTGATATCAGCCATAACACCTTCTTTGAGATGTTAGGCTTCTGGTCACTTGGTGACTACTGGAAACAGGATTCATTGCGTTGGACATTAGAATGGTTTACATGTGCCCTGGGATTGGAGCAGGAGCGCATCTCTGTCACCGTCTTTGCAGGTGATAGTGATGCTCCCCGTGACGACGAAGCAGCGCAGGTGTGGCTAGAGTTGGGTATTCCTCAGGAGCGTATCTACTACCTGTCTAAAAAGGACAACTGGTGGCCACCTGATAGCAAGACAGGTCCTTGTGGTCCAGACTCTGAACTCTTCTACGACACAGGCCGCCCAATGCATGGTTCTGATTGCCAGCCGGGTTGCGGCTGCGGTAAATATATTGAGATCGGCAATAACGTCTTCATGCAGTACAACAAAACAGCAGAGGGTACATACGAGCCGCTCAAGCAGCGTAACATTGATGTGGGTATTGGCCTGGAACGAACGCTCTGTGTACACCTGGGAACCAGCGATGTCTATGCTACTGATCTATTCATACCTATTGTGGAGCGCATCGGTGAACTACGCGAGCGGCAGGAGAGAAAGAAGGTTGTCTCATCTGAACCGGAGCAGCGGCTGATATGTATCATCGCCGACCATCTACGTGCAGCAACGTTCATTATTGCTGATGGTGTGATACCCAGTAATGTCGAGCAAGGCTACATCTGCCGCCGATTGATACGTCGTGCAGTGCGATGTGGGCAAGAACTGAACATGCCACGCACTTTCACTGCTGAAGTGGCGCAAACAGTCATCGCTCGTTATAGGCCGATCTATCCAGAATTGGAAGAGCAACAGGCAACCGTCATGAACGAATTGACTCGTGAGGAGGAGCGCTTTGGGCGCACACTGTCGCGAGGGCTGCGTGAATTCCAGAAGCAGGAGGAAAGGCTACGCCAGCGAGGTGAGACGATTCTGCCAGGCGAGACAGTCTTCCGGCTTTTTGATACCTTTGGATTCCCCCCGACCTTAACGGCTGAACTGGCCCAGGAACGCGGCCTGAGTATTGATCTAGTTGGCTTCAATTTCCTTTTCAAGCAGCATCAAGAACGCTCACGCCAGGCTAATCAGAAAAAGTTTGCGGGCGGACTGGCTGATTACAGCGAACGTACTACGCGACTGCATACTGCGACACACCTGCTCCACCAGGCGCTGCGTGATGTGCTAGGGACACATGTGCACCAGGTAGGAAGCAACATTACACAGGAGCGGCTGCGCTTTGATTTCTCGCATCCAAAGAAGCTGACCAGTGAGGAAATACGGCGCGTTGAGGAGATCGTGAACCAGCAGATTTTGCGTGACCTTCAGACAACAGTGGAGGTGATGCCTCTGCAACAGGCGCTCGATCAGGGGGCGCTGGCTTTCTTTGGTGAGCGCTACGGTGATCTGGTCAAAGTTTATAAGATTGGGGATCACTCGATGGAGGTGTGCGGTGGCCCGCATGTGCGGCATACTGGCGGTATGGGACGCTTCCGCATCATCAAAGCTGAAACCATTGGTCAGGGTGTGCAGCGCATACGGGCTGATCTTGTCGAAACAGAGCCTGCTAAGAACAGTTAAGGTTGTATGTATACTTAGTGGTGCATTCGCTCATTCCTGGGGAAACCGTAGGTGCCGATTGATCGTGCACAGCGCCGATTGATCGGCCCTGGTTCTCATCCACGAATTTGCCGAATGCACCACTTAATGAGCATGTCCTCAATCAGTGACCTGGAGGAGCTATGCAGCGTTCTTATCTTATGAAAGGGAAGAGCGCGCAAACGTTAGCTGGTTCACGCTCTGGTCGAGCAGCAATGGAGCCTGAAAGAGATGCGTCAACCAGTGCGGGAAGCGCGAGGCGATACTGCTATGGACTATAAGCAGCTATCTACAAGGCAGGAAATCGACCCTGGGTCGCCTGGAGCCAAACCCCGGCGAACCTTGAGACTGGGCCAGAGAGCAGCGCAGGCGGCCCTCGCCTTCTTGCTGTGCGCAGGATGTTTTTTCTCGCTTTTCCCTTGGGGACGGGCCTGGTCACGCAGTACCTTGCTGCTCCCGGCGGTGATTAGCGCCTCTGCGCCCGCGCCGTTGGTGCTTGCTGGCGACGCCGTGCGCTTCAGGCGCATTACGCTATCCTCAGCCATTGGCCCGGTCTTTCTGGACATCTACGAGCCGGCCACGTCACCTCCCCTGATCCCCGGCGGGCGCGAGGCTATCATCACCATTGTGGGAGCTGGCGATAATCGCGAAGTACCACAGTTCATCAACTTCGCGCAATCTTTTGCGCGAGAGGGCATCGTCGTCGTCAATGTCGGGACGCCCACTCTCTTCAACTTCCAGATCTCGGCGCGCGACGGTGAGGCCGTAGTGCAGGCATTCGAGCTACTGGAGCACTGGCCGGGCGTGGACCCGCATCACATCGGCATCATCACTTTCAGCGTCGGCGATGAACTGGCCAGCGTGGCTGCAGCCGACCCGCGCATCCGCGACCAGGTGGCGTTCATCGGCATGCTAGGTGGTTATTTTGATGTGACCAGCCTGCTCCGCGTCATAGGCAAGCGCGCCCAGGACGTCGATGGCCAGACGCAGCCCTGGCAGCCGATTGCGACCGACCAATTCGCGTTGGCCCGCACCGTGAGCAGCCTGCTCTCGCCTGCAGAAAACAAGCTCATGCAGAAAGCGTTCCCTGATAAAATCGCTCCCCCGCTGACCGCGCAGCAACAGGCGCAACTTTCGCCAGGAACCGCGGCGTTCTATCACCTGCTGGAAGGCGATGAGCCCGGCAGTGTCGACCGCAATCTCAGTGCGCTCTCGCCCCAGATGAAAGCGCTGCTCATCCAACTCTCACCGATGTCGGTCATCGATCAGGTACGTGCTCCAATCCACTTGCTGCATGACCGCAACGATCAATCCATACCGTTCACCCAGGCTCAGGAATTTGCAGTGGCGCTTGCTCGCCTCCATCATCCATATGACTTTGCCGCTTATGGTATCTTCTCGCACGTACAGGTACGGTCGAACCTTGACATGGCCCAACTACTGAGTGATGGTACCAGGCTGTTCCAAACTATTAACAGTCTACTGCTGGTTGGCTCCTGAGCATCGTAACGGAGCAGAAAGCGAGGAGCGACGATGCTGATCCTTTCACTCTTCTGGTTGTTTGTTGGCCTTCTCATCGGTGCGCTGGCTAATGCGGCGAAGCTGCGGCCGGCGGCATGGGTTCGTGGTGGACGTCTGGGCATGCTCGGCCTCGGTGCGCTGGCTGCCTTGCTCGGAGGGTGGCTGGGCACGTGGTTGTTCGGCACACTCTTTGCAACGGCTACCGCCATCTGGTTAGCCGTTCTTGTCGTGGCGCTCCTGCCCCGGTTAATCACGAAGTGCAACGCTTGGCTGCACTCCAGGACCGCTGCACAATAAAGACCTGATCACTAATATAGGTCAAATGACACTCTCCTGGGATTTGGATGAGATGTAAACTCCAAATAAGAGCGTATGCTTGAGAAATAGCCAGTATTGGGGTGTGCGTACGATTTTTGCACAAAGTGCCGTAGGGGCCAGATTTATCGCGCCCCATAGCCATTAACTTAAGGAAAGGGATGACACAAAGGATCTCCATAAGACATCATGAAAGCAAGTTCTGAAACACTAGTCATGATGGGAAGGAGACCTTCAATGCGAAGGATAACACAGATCAAAGAGAGCTTAGAGCAGGTACTGGCACAAGCCACCGAGGTGGCCCGTGAGACGGGCTTTATCCAAAGGGAACGCAACTTTGATGGAGCGCAGTTTTTCTTGTTGCTGGTGTTTGGCTGGCTGGAGCAGGCCGATGCGTCGCTGGACGCCTTGCCGCAAGTGGCTCAGGAGTGCGAGGTGGATCTCTCGGCCCCCGGCTTAAGCAAGCGTTTCACGGCTGCCTGCACCCGCTTCATGCAGGCGATGCTGCAGCGGATGGCCGCCCAGCTCATGCAAGCAGATCCGGTCGATATTCCGCTGCTGCGCCGCTTTGAAGCGGTGGTGGTGGAAGATAGTAGTGTGGTGGGCTTGCCCCCAGGCTTGCAAGAGGGGTGGCGCGGCTGCGGCGGGCGCACGGGGACTTCGCCGGCTGCCGTCACATTACAGGTGCGGTGGGACTTGCTGTGTGGGCAGTTGCAAGGGCCATGCTTGTCTGATGGGCGGCTCCCCGACCATCGCAGTCCGTTCAAAGCACTGGCGCTGCTGGCAGGGACGCTGTTTCTAGCTGATCTGGGCTACTTTGATTTAGCCTGGCTCCAACGGCAAGCACAGGCGGGGGTGTGGTGGCTGATGCGACTCAAGAGCCAGACCGTCTTGCTCAATCGCAAGGGCAGCTATCGACTGCAGCTGCGTGGGCTCTTGCCCCAGCAGGTCGGTCAGGTGGTGCAATACGGGGTGTTGGGAGGAGCACAGGCGCGCATTCCTGCTCGTCTGATCATCGTGCGAGTACCCAGTGAGGTAGCCAGGCAGCGACGGGAACGGCTGGAAGAAGAAGCCCGGGATAAAGGGCAAGCGGTCTCGCCAGAGCAATGGTACCTGGCCGAGTGGACGATCGTCATCACCAATGTGTCGCGTGGGCGCCTGAGCGTGATCGAAGTCCTGCAACTCATGCGCATCCGCTGGCAACTGGAACTGCTGTACAAGCTTTGGAAACACTATGGCCAGATCGATGAGTGGCGCAGCAAGCAGCCCTGGCGTATCTTGTGCGAAGTGTATGGCAAGCTGGCTGCCATGCTGCTGCACCACTGGCTCATCCTGCTGGGCTGTTGGCACGACCCGTGGCGCAGCCTGGGCAAGGCGGCGCAGGTGGTGCGCCGCCTTGCCATGCGGGTGCTAGCGGCGCTGCATGGCGAGTATCGTTGGGACTGCCTGGAACGCTCCCTGCGCCGCAGTATGCGCTCGGGCTGTCGCGTCAATCGGCGCAAGGCTGATCCCGGCACCATGCAGATGTTGCTGGAGGGTTCCGATTGGGAACTCTTCAGTCCTTAAGTTAATGCTTATGGGGCCAGATTGATCGCGCCCATGGGGTGGGGGGAGGCTCATGCGGACGTTTGCCCCACGCCACCCCGTGGGCGCGATCAATCGGGCCCCTACGACTGGCCATCGCTTCGCTCGGCTGCCTGTCTCTGCACAAATCGTACGCGCACCCCCAGTATTGTCAATGCTTGCTATTTCATAATCAAAGTGCTACACTCCAAATGGATGAGCCTTTATATGGAATGGTATGACATCTGCATAAAGGTACGCGGTCTGTCTCATATGGTATTAAGGAAACCTTGCTATGTTATCTCGTACATCGTCATCTGTTGCCCCTGTCACACAAACTCAGGCAGGAGCGAAGACAGGTCGTCTTTTACGTTGGATTGTTGTGACTTTGCTTATCGTCTCCGTCATTGTGACCATGGCCTATACTGCTCTCTCAATCTATATCGCAACGCAATTGGTCTATGTGCCACAAAAGCCACTGTATGCCACACCAGCCTCGTTGGGATTACAGTTCAAGTACGTCACTTTCCCGAGTCGAGTAGACCATGTGCAACTAAAAGGTTGGTACATACCAGGCGTGTGGCCTGATGGAAAACTGACGTCGCAGCGAACACTTATCGTGGTGCATGGTACTCGCACGAATCGTACCGATCAGAAAGCTGGACTCCTCAACCTCAGCGGCGAACTTGCTCGTCATGGGTTTGCTATACTTGCCTTCGATATGCGCGGTACAGGTGAATCGCCGCCGGCACCGCTCTCTCTCGGCTACTTTGAGCAGCGCGATGTGCTTGGAGCGGTGGATTTCTTACGTTCTGGCCCAATTCCTTATCCTGCATTAGGTCGTACGCACATCGTTGGAGGTTGGGGTGTCTCGATGGGGGCAGCTACGCTGTTGATGGCAGCCGCGCAAGAGCCAGATTTCCGTGCAGTTGTCTCTGATTGTGCCTATGCCGATATCATCCCTATTCTAGAACGCGAGGTTCCCAAAGGCGGTCATTTACCCGCATTGTTCACCCCTGGAGGACTTTTCGCAGCCAATGTTCTATACGGCATGGACTTTTATGCTGTTCGACCAGAAGATATCGTGGCAAACATCGCACCCCGTCCAATACTTTTTATTCATGGGGCTAATGATCACTACATACCACCATCGAATTTGAATATTCTAGCTGCTGCGGCCCGTACTGTACCTGATGCCAACGTCCAGACCTGGTCAGTGCCAGGAGCCGATCATGCCCAGTCGTTCAATACGGAGGGCGCAGTGTACGTTGATCGTGTGGTTGCCTTTTATACTGCGGCGCTTGGACCAGATACCAGCGGTAAATAATACCGGTTTAGAGGAGGAAACGATGTCTTCACAGATGTATAACACATTGAATGATCCAGCACAAAGTCTTTCGTTAGAACATAAAGGCAGTTCATTACGAGGCGCATTGGTACGAGGTGCATTAGTCGGGCTGATCCCATTAGGGCTTCTGCTGCTGGTAGTTGCTGTTACTGTGCTGCTAACGGCTCTCGCTCGCCAGTTAGTCGCACCGCCGGGATTTTTTGTACAGCAGCGAGCGTCTGTGATCGTTCTGATTGCTAGTTTAGTTGTGGCTCTCGTTGTGTACGTTGTTGCTATCGTACGTACATTGAGGTGGGTGAAAGTCTGGCAACGAGGTGGCGCGGGTGGTCAGGCCCGTGCTACGTTGCTGGCTTTAGGGTTTTCTGCGCTGGTTGTGCTTTTACCCGTAGTGCTGGCGATAGTGTTGCCACAACATCCTGCGCCGTAAATTGAGTTGAATAGTCTGAATAGAGGTGATACTACCATGTCTTTGGAACCTCAAGCAGCATATGAAGCTGTTGTCTCTGAAATGATTGCTACATCTCCAACGACAAGTGGGAAAATGTTTGGAATGCCTTGTTTAAAGCATAGTAATGGCAAGGCGTTTGCGGGATATTCTGAGGGTGCGATGGTTTTCAAACTTGGTGGCGCCAGCCATGCTGAGGCGCTTGCGCTTGCTGGGTCCCGGTTGTTTGATCCATCAGGTCGTGGGAGGCCAATGAAAGAGTGGGTAGTGGTGCCGTTTGAACATGTTTTGAGATGGCTTGAGTTTGCTCGAAATGCATTCGATTACGTTGCGGATAAAAAGATATAGGAGCGCAATTCATTCATGAGAGGGCCGCCGGATACCCCTACGATTCATCTAGGGGTAAGGCGGCC
>JBKPBA010000497.1:0-12606 GCA_046726675.1 Chloroflexota bacterium | reverse complement strand
TTCTTACACACGTTCAAAATCTGCCGTTTTTCACATGCTCCCCGAGATCATAGCCTCTTTTGTGATCGTTTTGGGATAAAGAGACTCCCATTTGTGAGCGCGATGTGAAGTTTCTCCGCTATACTTCCTAAGTGAACGATCAGGCTATCCCGGTCGAGAACAGGGTAAAGAAGAGGAGAACAACAATGGCAACAGCAACTATAGCAACAAAGTGTCTGTATTGTGGTCTTCAGCTCCCTGATACCACAGCTTTTTGCCCCAATTGTGGCAGGCCAATAGAAAGAGGCTTCGAAATTCGTCCAACTCAGAAGTCCGAATTGGACTATCTCCGCAGGGAGCTGAAGAGAAAAGACGAACTTCTACGGCTTCAGGAGTCCAGATTGGACTATCTCCGCAAGGAACTGAAGAGAAAAGACGAACTTCTACGGCAACAAGGATTCTCCAAGAATGGCAGTAGCCCACTTGCACATATGGAAGAATCTGTACACCCTGGAAATTGCCCAAAGTGCGGAGCACCTCTGGCCAGGCGTGACCGTAACGCTAGTACTGCAACCGTACTTATCACGTAAGCCAGCTTCAGGAGGGTGTTAACTCTGCCATAAGAAATGTCGCGCAAAATGAGCGGTATGTGAGCGATATTTTCTCTTTATAGCAGAATAGTCTATATATGCATGAAAAATAGCAAGCGGACAAAAGGAACGAATCGCTGGTCAAACACCGGTGAAAAAATTAGCGACGCAAAATCAATACTTTAAAGTCCCCCATACCATCTGGGTCAGTGAGTACCGCAGCACGCTGCCGTAAATCTCGCCATTTCAAGAGTGCCACCTGGCCTCGATCCGTGGCGCGTGCAGTTTCTGCCTCAGCAAACTCATTGACATGGCGTTGTTCCAATTCTTCCTGAATACCCAGACCATGTAACCAGAGGCGCTGTGTAGTGAATGTATGCAGCCGCATGCCCAGCCGTCTTCCTTCATCAATAAGTGCGCTGAAATTGACATGCGCGGTGATATCCTGTTCGCCTGGATGCAGCAGCGGTCGTTCGTTTGCCTGGTGTTTGTAATAACAGAGCAGTGTGCCACGCTTTCGCCATGCAGTATACAGCGCTTTAGCTTTATCGCCATAGTCAATCGTCAAAATGAAACCGTGTCGTATAAGTCCCGTTGTTCGCTGTATCCAAAGCAGCGCATCCAGGTTGATCTCCGCACGCCATCCATCCTCAAAAGTGCGCCAGGGAATCTTGTTCCTATCCAGATAGCCAGCTACTTCAGGTGTGCTCGGCTCATCTAACACCTCACAAAAACGGCCATCCTGCTGCACATCTACAAAGACTTCGTACAACCGCTCACCACGTTTCTCAACAATATGTACAGGAAATGCATCAATCAATTCATTCGACAACACAACCGACGGCATCTCCCCAAATTCATCTGATGCAGTTGCATCCTCTCCCCCACGAATATCTTCAGTTCGATAATCCAGAACCTCGTAAAACTCAGGGGCTTCTTTTTGCGCCCATAATCGTACACCCTCAGCCAGGTGTCCGCGCCCTGCACCCTGTTCCAGCACTATAAATTGCCCTGGACGTTTCAGCTTTTCCCACATTGCAAAAAGTTGTCGTCCCATACAGTTTGCGAACAGACTGGAGACATCTGTGCTGGTAAAATAATCGGCCTCCCAACCCATTTTTGCAGCGCCAGTCATGTAGTAGCCATAACCGGGTTCGTAAAGCGCCATGCGCATGTATTCGGCAAAAGAGATCGGCCCTTCACGCTGAATACGCTCACTGATCAGTTGTTGTAAATCAGAATTAGACATAGATGTTGGCTTTTAACAAATGAATCAGAATATCTGTAGGTGCCGATTTATCGCGCACATCGCCGATTGATCGGCCCTTGGGAGCCTTCACGATATCCCGATGTATTATTGAAACTTCATGATAATGCACTTTCAAAAATTAATCCCGATTATGAAACCAGCCTGTACGCTGCTATGGCTTCTTGTATCATCCACCTTTGATTTTGAAACTGCATTATCAGCCAATCGGTAATGTAGTAGACATAGTCCAGGCCAATACTAGTGCGCTCAAAGTAGCGGCGGTAATGGCCGCTCGACCACTGGCGTAAATTTGTGTGCCAAAAGCCACCAGCAACAAAAATATCAATACCAGTACAGGCAGCACGATTCTCAATAAATCCAGGCCAGGCGTAATCAAGACCGCCACAAGCAATCCTAGTACAAGTAACAGCTTAAATGCCAGGCTGGCTACGATAGCACGGATCGTCCCCTGCTCCTGATAACCACGATTAATACCCTCATCCAACAGGAAGAGCGGCCAGATCAGCACGAAAATAATACCAAAACACCACAGACGTGGTAGTGTGAATGTGAAACGCTGCCAGGCAAACGTTACAAGTTGGCCAAGCGTAATATAAAGAAAAAGCCAGAGCAGAACACCCAGAAGTATTTGTTTTGTTGTCTGGCGAAAGAATGGTATGGGCGCCATACCTCGTACTATGTAAACCAGCAGTGTAAGCACAACTGCTGTAAAGAAAAAATAACCGCTGACGTAGTCTACAAGCGGCACATGTTATGAAGCCAAAAGGTCGCCAGACACACTGGATCGCGATAGCGACTGCGATGCCAACAATTGCGCACAGGTCAAAGAATACCACATCCTGCCCCCGGAAAGGACGTGCTATGCCGTAAATATCGAACAGGTCGAGTGTAAGCGAGCTGAGTGGGAACATCGCCAGTACTATACCGGCAATGCCCAGTAGTAGCCAGAATAGCATCTTTTCATCGGCAATCACACGATTGAAACCAAGCGCGAACATTCCCAGAAAAATGATGAGAAACAGGAGGTTACGCGCTCGTCGGATTCGTCGCAAACGGCGAATGATCTCAGGCGATCTGCTATACCTTTGAGGTACGCGTTTGCGCATGTGCATCATCTACCATTCGCTGCCTCTCTTGAAATATTGCGCCTTATGATTTGTATTGGTATGATCGCTGCCGTTACCATTGTACGTACCTGGTCAATTCATGGTAACATAAATCTGGCACATGTTTGCCAGCATAAACAAAATGGCTATGGAAAGGATGCTCGTTGAGCATGATGGCTGAATCGAACAAACACCTGACTCACCTGGATGAGAGCGGTAACATTCACATGGTCGATGTAACTGATCGACCAGAAACGTTACGCGAATCTATAGCAAAGGCGCGGATACGCATGGCGCCGCATACCATTCACCTGATTGCGACAAACCAGGTGTCGAAGGGTAGTGTCCTGGAAGTTGCGAAAATTGCTGGGATTATGGCCGCGAAACAGACACCGCAACTCATCCCATTGTGCCACCCTCTGCCAATGACACATATTGACCTGCAATTTACAGTCGATGATGTCCAGGGTCTCATTCATATTGAGGCGCGGACGCGCACAACCTACAAGACTGGGGTAGATGTGGAGGCGCTCACAGCAGCCACGGTTGCAGCGCTCACGATCTATGATATGTGTAAAGGGGTGGATACAACTATTACACTTGAACAGGCCTATGTCGCTCGTAAAAGCGGAGGAAAAAGCGGGACGGTCGAATTTGAACCCGAACCCGCTGCGGAATAAACACGCCTTTCTCTCTCGATTACCCTAATTATTGCCAAAATTGACAACCAGTAAATCTAATGCCATGTCAGGTGTCAGGCGACTACGCTTGAGAGCCGCGTCAGTTGCCAGTAATTGGCGATAAGCCCCTTCAAGTTGTGCAGGACTAAACCTTCCTATCTGGCGCAGCGCTTTCTCAGCCACAAAGGGTGCCATTCCTGTGGCTGAGACGATTTGTGAAATACGTAACCCATTATCAGCAAGCTCTTTGACAAGCAACAATGATCGAACTTGTGATGTGATCGTGCTGATCAGTTTGAGCGGCGGCTCTCCATCAGCAAGCAGGTCGTGCAGTATATCAAGAGCTTGTTTGCGCTTGCGCTGTGCAAGCGCATCAGTTAGATCAAAAATGCGTGCCTCCTGCACCTGCGTTGATAGCAGGCGCACATCCTCTACGGTGATAGTTGCGCCTGGACCAACGTAGGTTGCCAGCTTATCAAGTTCATTTGCTAGCAAGCGAAGCTGATTACCAATGAAGTTTGCCAGCATAGTAGCCGCATCTGAGGCGATTTTCACGCCAAGGCTGGTTGCTCTTCTGTTGATCCAGCTTTCAACAGCGACTCCCTTGGGGAGTGTGCACTGAATAACCTTGCCATGCTCTTCCGCGGCTTTGAGCAATGGACTGCTGGAAGTGAGTTCTTCATCGGCCAGTACAATCAGTACCGTAGTTTCCGGCAATTGTGGGATATACTCAGCGAGGCTCTTTTCAAAACCTGCCCGCGACTCGGAGCGATTTTTACTCCCTTTCTTGCCTTTTTTGGTTTTGCTGCTTTTTTCAGACGTTTGTTTTGTTTCCCCAGTATCCTCCCCACGTCTGCGTTTGGGTAGTCCTTCAAGGATAACGAGTCGCTGATCTGAGAGGAAAGGGAAGGTATTACAAGTAGCGGTGAGGGTCATCAGATCAACCTCACCGCCCGTGTAGGTATCCTGATTATATTCGAAATTCCCCTGCTGAATAAGCTTTTTTAGTTGTTCCCGGCAGGTGAATTCATCATTACCATGCAGCAGATAAAACATACATGCTCGTTTTTCACTCGTGAACGACAATCTGCCTTCGATAATCCTTCGCTGTGAGGCGCGCTACGATCAAGTCGGATATGATTGCAAAACTTAAGCCCAGTGCAGAGCAAAAGAGCAAAGAGCCAAAAAAGGTTGATCCTGCGCTGGCGCCTGGCAATACTGTGTCATAGATGAGAGTGCCTACCCAGGCGAGAATGATGAGGAAGCCAAGAAAGCTGCCGATAAATGCGCCGATAACAACCACCATCGGTCTTTTCACAGCACTCATCCAATAGGCCAGAAATAGTGATACCGGGAGCGATAATATAAAACCGATAAGGTCTGCCAGGAAGATACCTTGATTGTCTATAATCTGTAATGCGGGGCCGCCCATTGTAGTGATGCCTCCTGAAATATATTATATGTATTGAGTTCTGACCCAATTATACGGTAGAGGGCCAGCTATGAGCAAGTCCTGATTTGCTCCTTTCATTCTTCGTGACCTTCAAGCAAATTGCAACATGGGGCAAAGAATTACGTATACATTGCAGAAGTAAATAGTAAACAGGCGTAGGGCTTTTGTGGAAACAAGAATCAATGTATCCACACATGTAGGACAAAGCAGATATTGAAGCCTATACGCTAAACTAAAGAATGAGGCGATACATGATGAATAGAGACCGATTAACGAGAGGCAGATCATACAGATCATACACTCAGAGCCAGACGAGATTGGGACTTCCTGAACGGGTGGAGAGCGCTTTAATCTATCCTTTGAGCTTACTCCTTGGATTGTTCGTCCCAGTAATGGGCTGGGTGCTGGCCTGGCTGCTAGGCCTGGGCGTGTTCTTTTTTGAGAAGAATCCCAATGTGCGAAGGCATGGATTGCAATCAGCGTTTGTTTTTGGGTCACTTTCGGTTCTATTAGCTATAGTAAGCTTTCTAAAATTTGTTCTGGGAGGGGTCTTTTTGCTCGGAGGCGTGATAGCTTTCGGCCTGGGCGCGCTTGGATGGGTCATCTTTTGGGTGATGATTATTCTCGCCGTCTTCTTGACGGTTATGGCCTTTATTAGGCCAGATTATCGCCTGCCCTTCATCAGCAATTTAATTGACAGGATGATCTAGCTCCGCAAATGGAGTTAACCACCACGTAGAACTTATGAATAATTCCCCAAAATAGCCCCTGAGAAATTAGGGGTATTTTGTTACAGATTGCTCAAATTACCAGTTCTATCTTAACAAGGGCTATTTAGGGAGACAAAAAAGTCAGACGCACTGGCTCAAAGTGCGCTCCATTATATATAAATACCTCTTGCCTGATAGTACTTTAGGGTGTCGTTTAATCTGCGTATTGTATTATACCAATATGTCTCATTGTTACCTTGTAGTCATTGTCAAGTAATGAAGAAGCATGGTACACTGCGTTGACTGTTATGTAATGAACACGCATATCGCCATCTGGCAGAAGTGAGGAACAAAAGTGATCACATGTAAGAGCTGTGGTGAACTGGTGCAGGTTGGCCTGGCAAATTGCCAGCGCTGTGGCATGCCCTTGTACAGCGATAATCAAAGAGAGATAGAGCTGCAAAAAGACTTCCGCGGGCAGTCAGAGTTACCGACATGGCTCGAGTCGTTGCGTGTGAATGAGCGGTCAAATTCACCCGCTAGTGAGCGATCCCATTTTTCGATGTCCGACCTCATTGATGAAGGAGCCTTGCCGAGTTGGATGCGTCCAGAGAATGCCGAGATGATGGAAAAGGGCAATTCAGGCAAGTATCCTGTCTGGCGACATGCATCGATGCCGACGCCTCATACCGACGAAAGGAACATACCACCAGAGGGATTTCCAGCTCGGTCACTCATTGACGAACAATCTTTGCCTTCCTGGGTACAGGCTACAACAGGATCAATGCCTGTTACGCCCGATAGCCAGAGAAACTTTTCTGCTGCGAGTCTGGTTCAGCCCGATGATTTGCCTGATTGGATGAAGTCGTTGCCGCAATCGTCACAACCGTTCGTGCCTCAGAACAATGTATGGGGTAACGAACAATCTTCTGCTAGCCAGGTTCGTGGGAATTCTTACACACAGGATCCAGCTTATAATAACTCAAATCTTCTACCACAAAGCTTTCAAAACGAACCCTCAGGTTTAAATGCATCTTCATTGCTCGATGTGAATTCATTGCCAACATGGCTTCGTGAAGAAAATCAAATACAAACGTACGGCTCCAGTCAATCGGGGC
Organism: Chloroflexota bacterium; assembly: GCA_046726675.1. Lineage (GTDB taxonomy): Bacteria > Chloroflexota > Ktedonobacteria > Ktedonobacterales > Ktedonobacteraceae > DATMNR01. The sequence goes on along the minus strand of JBKPBA010000497.1, from coordinate 5,700 downwards.
AAGTCTCAACTGGAAATAGTGGACTCGCAGGATCGTCTTTAATCGATGCGAATGCTGTACCTGGCTGGTTGCGTTCCTACGATGCTCAACAGCAAACAACCATGCAGTCAATGGGAAATATTCGGTCGCATCCGAATGGAACTGCTCCTCGCGTTGAAAATGTGCGTGTACCAAATCGTCCTCGTGCCGAAATAGTTCCTCATGAGCAGAGCGAGGTAGCTGCGAATGTCTTTTCATCTATGCTCGGTGTGGTCTCATCCGCTCCATATTTCCCCTCAAAGGGAACTGGCTCACAATGGAATGCCCCCCCCCAGGAGGCAACGTTTCCCTCGCAGGGGTTTCAAAATGGACAGCCTCAACCTCCTGCTGGGATGCAATGGAATGCGCCAGTTCAACCGTCGGGTATTACTGGTGTACCACCAGCGCAAGCATATAACCCTGCTACATATCAAGGGGGACAGCAAGTTGTATATCCTACTGGAGGAAATGTCAGTTACACAGGAATGACACAACAGCCACCAAATGGGCCGGCTATGCCAATGGGACCTTCGATGGCTGGCCAACAATCTAACACGAATGTATCTAATTCAAAACCTGCTAAGCGTGGATTTCTTGATACCATACGTAGCTGGTTCAAATGAGATAATATTTCCCTACATTCAGACGAGTAAGATGTTGTCTAAGCATTTCTGAATGCATATGAATATGAGAAGTTCGGGGGCTTCTAAACGATTGAATCTCTCATGACTGTGGCAGAGAGAAAAAAGGATAGAGGAGATGTACACAGAAACTTATCTGGGGGAAGGACAGAGTCCGGCTAGCAGCCAACCCCCCGCATCCGCCAGTTCGATACTGGTTGCTGATTGCGGTACTGTATTCACAAAAGTTTCGCTGCTAGGTCTTGTAGAAGGACAATACCGTCTGATGGCGCGTGGCGAAGCGCCTACAACATCCGCAGCTCCCCATCAAGATATTACGAAAGGCATTGTTCAGGCAATCAATGAAATCGAATTTATAACTGGTCGCCATTTCGTTGCTGATGGACGCTTGATTTCACCAGAGCAGCCATCTGGCGATGGAGCCGATCTGTTTATCTCGACCATCAGTGCCGGGGGACCAATTCGCCTTCTTGTGCTGGGCGCTATGAATTCTGCGCTTGAAGATCTTGCTACCCAGGCGGTTTCTGGTTTGTATACGGAGACCTGCGCTTTACCCGCTCCTTCTTATCTGGCCACTTCCAGGTCGGCTCCACTTTCAGTAGGGGCAAGCGCGATGGCTTCTACAACTCCAGGCGTTCAGGGTCAATGGACTCCTGATCGTATAAACTTAGAATGGGAACGTCAATATGTACGTATTCGAGAATTGCATCCTCACGCTGCCTTAATTGTTGGCCTTGCGGATAGTCCTGCCGGTCCTACTCCATTGCAAGAAGCTTGCCAGTTAATTATCAATGCGGTACAGGAACGTAATAAATCTCACAATGGCAGCGCTTCTGCGACTTCTAGTTCTAATAATCCTGGCATTGCTCCACTTCCCGTCCTTTATGCCGGTGCTCCTCAGTATGTTGAGGCTGTGCGACGCATGTTAAATGGCTATGCTGAAGTCACTCGCGTTGAAACACTCGTCTCACAAGAACAACTTGGTCCAACAAGTATGGCTGCCACAGCCCTTTACGAACGTGAGGTAATACGACGCATCCCTGGCTACGATCATATGCTGTCCTGGTCAAGTTCTGCACCTATTGCAACCGCCAGCTCTTTAAGCAGCCTGATACGTTTTCTCGCTCAGCATTATGCTATGAATGTAACCGCAGTAGATGCTGGTGGAACTACTACTACCGTTATGATGGCAGGCGAACGTGGTGAGTTTCTACCACTTGTAAGTGCTGGTATAGGGATAGGCCCTGGACTAGGCGCTGTTCTAGAAAAAGCTGGAATACAGCGAATAGCGCGTTGGTTACCCTTTAGAATTACAGAAGATGAGTTGCGGCAGTACGTTCTCAATCATATGCTGCATCCGCAGGTAATACCCACAAGCCTACGTGACCTCCAAATTGGACAGGCCTTTGCGCGTGAAGCAATTATTCTCACTGTTGAGGCTACTAAACAATACCGGTTCAACCAGTTTGATGCTGATTTGATCCTGGCGACAGGCGGAGTCCTGGCTCATACACCAAAATTTGGGCAGGCAGCGCTCATGCTGCTTGATGCACTTCAACCACGCGGTGTTACTTCTATGGTATTAGATCGCACTATGCTGATCTCACAACTGGGCGCAGTCGCTACCATCGCTCCTATTGCTGCCGTACAGGTGAATGAAAATGATGCTGTGATGCACCGCCTCGGTACCTGTGTTATACCTTACGGTGATTTGCCTCATGGTCAGGTAGCTTTACGTGTTGATATTGAGTACAGTAATGGGCGACAGGTGACTGCCGAGGTGATGAATGGCTCTATCGAGATTATTCCACTGCGCATTAATGAGCAGGCTATGCTCACGCTCTATCCTGCGCCTACTGTTGATGTGGGACTCGGCCCCGGTGAGCGTGCGCGCGCAGCCGAAGAGATTGATGGTGGACTGGTGGGGCTGGTAATCGATGCGCGTGGTAGACCTCTCGTTTTCCCTACCGATGAAACCGAGCGTCATGCCCGACTGGTACAATGGATGCAAGTCTTTGGAGCCTGATATTAAGGGCGACCACTAGCATCGATTCATCTCACTAATGCCGACGCACCGCTATTTCCGCGCCGCTACCCCATAGCACTCGTGTGAGACGAAAGTAGAAAGGTCGCCAGGCGGGAGACATAGATATGACCTATCCGCTTGGGTGGTCCATCATCCCACAAATGCTTATTCGCAGAGAGCGCTGGCCTGGTGGTTACAATACTAGAGGCACCGCTCTTGTTTATCCAGGCCAGGAAGTTCAAGTAGATCAACCTGTTATTCGTCTGGAAAAGCCCGATAGTCCCAAAGCCATTAGCGGGTTTCCAAGTAGTATATCGCCTGCTTCACCTCCTGCCAGCCAATTAGCTGGCTATCATGTTGCGCAGAAAGATATTCATTCAAACTTCCAACAGATGAATGAAATCGTCCTTGCCGGTATGAGAGGAAGAGTCATTGATATTACCCGCAGGGGTGGAGTAATTATTGAAACCAGAGCTGCTATCATTCAGGGAACGTTAGGCGCAGGAAACCAGGTAGCAGGAATTTTAACCATCTGGAACTCAAACTCCCGTTTTCAGCCCTCCAGTACTACTCCTACCAACATATCTGTAGGGGCTAGTCCTTCGCTCCTAATTACTCTACCCACTATCCTTGTGGTTCCTGGTCCACTTAACTTTGCTATGCTGCTCCAGGCAATGAATTTGGGAGTTGCCGGCATCGTTGCCAGCAGTATTTCAAGCCGTGACCTGGAAGGCTTCCTGGGCGCCGATCTGATTGCACTCATCAATAGTGTGGATATCGAACTAGCGTTTGCGCTTTTGCCACCTCTTACCTTGCTACTTACAGAGGGTCTTGGTACAGTTGCCATGCCTGCTCGCACTATCAATCTGCTCAGTAAGTATCAAAGATCAATGGCCCTGCTCTCAGGAACGACCTCCATCCGTCAATCGGTCTATCCTGAACTAATCATTTCCCTACCAGTACAAGAAATTCAACAAAACTGGCGGCCTGTACAGCCTGATCCTACATTAATTGTTGGTTCGCTGGTGCGTATCTTGAGTGGTAGTTACGAGGGAGCTATAGGCGAAATTATCTATCTTTACATGTATCAGCAAACCTTTGCCTCTGGCGTTCGTAGTCGTGCAGCGCGAGTGCGCCTGGAAAATGGATCGACTCTAGACATGCCTCTTAACCTTTTAGAAAGGATAGGCTAGAGGATAGTTGCTTGCTTTTGTTTCTCCCTCAACCATTCCTGAATCATAAGCTCATGGCTATCAATAATCAGTAAGTTATTATCAATGATTTCTCGATCATCTTGAATAGTCTTCACCTGGTATTCTGTTGCTCTCGTTCTTACCAAAATTTTTAATATACATCCCTTGTTTTCGCTGGCTTTTAACAGTTGCCTCCTGGTCTCTTCTAGACTCTCGTTCTCTTTTTGAATCCTGATAGCGACTGGAGCATCCAGATAATGTACCTTTAGAAATCCATCCAGGCCATTGTTTCTCTCAACAACCAGCGCATTCATCGCCTCAAGTAAGCTTCTTGTTTTGTTGCCTTGCTTGCGATACGCTTCTTTTCCAACCTCCAGAAGTCTCGATACTGTCTTCTGAGGTTTATCTAACCGCGCCTTAGCTAATTCAATAGCCTTCGGCTCTGTGTCAATACCTATCCAGTGCCGTTCTAATAGCGCTGCCGCGACTAGCGTTGTGCCACTGCCACACATCGGATCAAGCACAACGTCACCCTTGTCGGTTGCAATTTCAATAATCTTCTCAAGCAGTAGTACTGGTTTTTGGGTTGGGTATCCTGTCCGCTCGGCTGCTTTAGGGTTTAGATAGGGTATTTCCCACACATTAGATAGCGGGACGCCTTTCTTTCCCTTGCCTAACACAACCTTTCCATCATAGTCTTTCTTATATGCAGACTTCCCGTGTTTATCCCGTTCACGCTCCTGCAAGATCTGGTCTATATTTGTGGTTGGGGAATAGTCGGTATGGATGACGTTGAATTTGAATGTGTCTGATTTGCTGTAAAAGTAAATAGTTTGGTGCGCGTTAAGCAAGCCGCGTTTGGCGTTGCTCCAGCGCTTGTACACCCATATAATTTCGCTCTTAAAATTTTCAGATCCAAATATTTCATCGAGGATTAATCTTATATGATGCGATGCTGAACTATCGCAATGGACAAAAATACTGCCTGTGACCCTTAACACCTTTCTACACTCCTCTATCCTCCGTTTCAGGAACGCCTTGTACTCCTCGATATTCGCCCAGGTATCAGAAAAGCAATATTCCTGCGTATTATCTCGTGTTTTAGATTTTTGGACACTTTGGGTGAAAAAAGGCGGATCGAGGTAGACCAGGTCGATTGAGCCTTGATCAATCGTTTCTAGCCAGGTTAGACAATCTCCGTTATACAATGTGTTAAGCATCATAGAAAACTTATCCTACATGACGACTCGCCGGCGGAACGTCCTTATCCCAAAGAAAAAGAAAGCGACGATAGTGATGCTCAATCCCAATATTACCCAGGGAAGAGCAAGAGTCGAAAGTGTATACCCATAAAAACTGGGAACCACAGCAAAACGTAGTCCCTCAGCGGCATAGGTGAGTGGATTGAAGAGCGTGATAATCTGGAACCATCTAATCGAGTCAAGTGCGCCCCATGGATAGTATGTACAACCCGTAAAAATCAATGGCGTGAAGATCAGGGATTCGTCCTGCTAAGGCAGGATTTACTCTGAGTAGTATACTACAAAGGCATGGTTCTTAGAATCAACTCGTTTTGCTATTGACGGTCTGGTATTTTCATGACTTCTTCATCTGTTAAGGAATGTTCACAAAGACAGTAGTTTTTGAAATAGTCTGTTCCAAAATTCGTGTTTCGTCAGTAGTCCCTAGGAAAAGCGGTTAAGAGTTTATCCTTAGATCCTCAACAACCTTTCGGATGCCTCTAGCAATATCTAAAAACGCCTCGTCAGTATCTCTCCAAAGAGTCACAGGCAGGCCATCTTTCGGAAGGACTTGAAGTTTG
>JBKPBA010000496.1:0-6636 GCA_046726675.1 Chloroflexota bacterium | reverse complement strand
GCTCAACACAGCGCCCTGAAAATTCAGCAGCGCGAAGAAGCCGGTGACAACGAAAAGGATAGCAAAAAATATGAAGGTGTTTTTCCAGCGCCAGCGACGAATGCCACTTAACGTTTGCCAGAGTTCTCCTGGTAAAGATGCCTGATTGAGTGTTTGCTGCGGCGTATAGAAACACTGCGCATCCTGTTGTTCTGCAATAAAAAGGGCAGGCAGGAAGAGCAGGGGGTAGATTTTTAGCAGGAAAGCAATGGCCAGCGCAATATAGGCGAAAGTCCAGCGCTTGCCTTCGGCAGCAATGACACAGATCAACGTGAGCGTGGCTGGCACCAGGTCAAAGCGACCTACCGCTATCCCCCATGCACCAATAAGCATGTATATGGCAAAGGCCAGCCCTGCGCCTCGTGGAGCGTAGCGCAGTAGCAGCCAGTAAATAAAAACAATTGTCAGTGCCATCAGGATCGCGAACACTACTGTATAGTAGTGCAGGGGAGCGAAGAGGGGAAGCGAGAAAAGGACAAGCGAGAGCGGTGGATATTCAAGCGGCAGCGCGTGGAATGGCGGCATCGACATCGTTGCGGCGGGCAAAAAATCGCAGTTTGCTAAGGGTGGGTATAAATTGACCCCGCTACCACCGTGCCAGAAGGTAAGCGCATAGCAGGCATAATGCGCTACGGCGGCATGCAGCCGGAAAAATTCCCAGGACCCCCCTAGAAATAGCAAGATAACTGCCACAATGATAGGGAGATACGCCACGATGCTCTGACGCGCAAGTAATCTATCCCAGAGCGTGATGCCTGCTCTCTCTACTTCTCCTGATGATTGATTCTCAGTACTTTCTTCTTGCAACATACCGTACTTTATCGCACCGCGCTTATATGCACACGCGCTCCTTCACTGTTTATTGTAGATGCTCTCTCAGAATGAACAAGAATGCCAGACAGTCACTGTCAGGGTAGGTATTCTACTTGTAATACAACGCATGTCTTTTAAAAAAAGTTACTCTTTCTTTAATACAGCCCAAATATAGCCCATAATTACTGGACATTGAGCAGATGTTCTTGTGTGTGCTATACTCTGGTTCATACAGGTGGGTTCATCTATATCCCTTTTTCCCTGTATTGCTCTTCATCTGTCTTGTGGTAGGTGTTATGGAAATTACTATCGCTTATTTTCACTCATTGCTTCATCCCGATGTTGCAAAACGTGATTTTGATCAGATTCGTTCAGCAGGGGCAGGAAGTATTGTCTATGCAATACATGAACAAGAAGAACAACGCTGGCCTAGAGATCTGGAACGCGGGCTGCGCCTGGTGCAGGATGCGGGACTGAAAGTACACTTGAGTCTTGGGCGTTATGGAAATCTTTTTGCCGGGCCTTCACTTGTGCCAAGTTGGTATACATTTCGCCACCCGCAATCACGAGTGATGGATCGCCATGGACGTCATCATGAAATCACTTGTATTAATCACCAATCGTTTCGTCACTGGCTGTTTAAGGAAATTGAGCGCTACCTGAAGAAGTACCCTATTAATGGAATTTTGATTGATGAGCCGCGTAGTCTGGATGTAACCTGTTTCTGTTCAGTGTGCCGGGCGCTTTGCCCCGATGTGACAGACCTGGAGCGTTTCCGAAGGCGCTCGATGATCGATTTTCTTGGTGAGATATGTGCCTGTGTCAAACGAGTTGATGAGCATTTAAAAACGACAGTCGTCTTACTTCCGCAGGATATGTCTCAGGTTGAGGACCTGGCGCAGCTTCCTCATCTGGATACTATTGGTTGCCACCTTTTCTGGAATTTGCTCAATGAGGAAGTTACAATAATAGAAAAGTGGGGTCGTAGTCTTGTCGAGACAACTCGTATGTATAACAAACGAAGTCAGCTCTGGTTACAAAACTTCAACCTCGATGAAACCAGTGAAAAGGCACTTGAACAGGCTTTTTGCCAGTTGCTCACCGTCGAGCCTGATGATCTCGGATGTTATTATTACTGGCGAAATAATGAAAATCCAACGCGCGTTTGGGAGACGACGTGTGGGTTGTTAAGACGCATACCGCGTCGCCAGTTGCACTGGCAAGTGATAGTACCTGATCAACAAGGAGTAAATCAACCCTTATGAATGCTGAATCCTCTATTCTGCTACCACCTGAAGGTCAGCGTATTCTCGTAATTATGGCACACCCGGATGACGCTGAGTTCATTTGCGGAGGTACGATAGCCCGACTGGTGGCCGAGGGTCGCGACGTTCACTATGTGCTTGCGACAAACGGTAATCGGGGTAGCCACGAGTCTGGTATGACTATGGAGCGACTGGGGAAGATTAGAGAAGATGAACAACGACATGCTGCCGAAGTGTTAGGTGTACGCGAGGTGGCGTTTCTCGGTTATAACGATGGTGAGGTAGAAGTTAATCTAGGGTTGCGCAGGGAGTTGGTACATGCAATACGACGAGTGCAGCCCAACGTGCTCTTCACCTTTGATCCCTGGAGACCATATGAGATTCATCCAGACCATCGCAATGTAGGTTTGTGCGCGCTGGATGCTGTTGCGTCAGCGCGCATGCCAATGTATTATCCTGAGCAACTGACTGCTGGCATTACAGAGCACCGGTTGAAGCAAGTATATTTTTTCTCTACTGGTCAGCCGAATCATTGGGTCGATGTCAGTGATTTTATGGATAAAAAACTAGAGGCGTTACATTGCCATACAAGTCAGATGGGTAATCCTGAAGTTGATGAGTTTGTGCGCCAACGCGCTCGCCTGATAGGAATTGAGCATGGTTATACCTTTGGGGAATCTTTTCATCATATGGCATTGAGGTAAAGGGAACAACGAAATCAAAGGGCCTGAGAACGCCGGCGTTCTCAGGCCCTTTGATTTCGTTGTTTGATTGTCTATATCTTGTTAGTAAGGCCAGCCAAAGTATCCTTTTCTTCCTGGTGTACCTTCTCAAGCAGTTCTCTTAATGCCTTGATTTGTTTCTTCGTTGTGGCATCGCTTCCACTGGCGGTCAAAATCATTGCCTGTACACCCAGAGTCAGGAGGGTATAAGCGTCGGCTTCATTTAGATCGCTTTGTACATTCAGAAGCGCAGGGAAACGTACTGCTTCGCGAACCGCACGGTAGTGCAGTACATCTTCGATAGACATAGCGCTGACATCCTCAGACAGCGAGAAGTCCAGACGTACCGCCGAGATGTTGTCAAAAGCAGTCAGGTTGCGAATGAAGATCGGGTACATATCTCCCGAATGCATCGGCACAGAGACGGCCAGTTCAAGATCCTTGATTTGCAAGGCGAGTAGACGCGCCGGTGCCTCCAATGGCAGTAAAACATAATTTACGCCCAACTCTTTAAGATGTTCGAAGTTTTCGCGTTCCAGGTTCTCCCAACCCCCTGTAATGTTTAGTCCACAGACGACATTTTCACCACTTGTTTGAGCGGCATCTATAGCAACTTTGAGTGACTCAAGCGCCGAAGCATCATTACCATTCCAGGTGAAAAGGAGCCCGTCAGCTCCTGATTTAATGGCCGATTCGGCATCACCGGCATCAATATTGGGGAATTCGACAACAAGTGCCGCAGCTCGTGGTTTGATTAGCGGCTTATTTTTACCTACAAAACCAATGCCGCTGCTGCTTTGGGCGCGGCGTGCCTGTGTAAACATGTCATGCAATTTAGCCATCTGAAATTGTTTCTCCTTATTGTTTCACTGAATATCTTGAGAGGGAGAGGCCAGGTCTGCTTCTAATCCCAATACTATTCAGTGTATTGTGCGAGGCATGGTTGTAACGGTATTCCCTATGGGTACCATTTTGAGTGTATTATAGCACTTTTTGGAATATTGCAGTGATAAGTAGGGGCCAGATTTATCGCGCCCACGGGTGGAGAGGGGCAAACGTCCGCACGAGCCGCCCCCATAGGCATTAAGTTAAGCAAAGAAAGGAAGACAAGCAAGGGCTCCATGTGCCATCATGAAGAAAAACATTGTGCAATGAATCGTGATGGAGGAGCCATGAACAGTGTAACACATGTGACCGAGATCTTACGACAGATGTTAGAAGAGGAAGCCAACACACTGGCCAAGGAAACAGGTTTCATGCAACGGGAACGTATCATCAACGGAGCCGACTTTGCTCAAACGCTTATCTTCGGATGGCTCGCTGAGCCACAGATCACCTTAGATGGCTTGACACAGGTGGCCGAGCGACGTGAGGTCGAGATCTCGGCTAGTGGCCTGTGCCAACGCTTTACGCCGGCGGCGGCTCAGTTTCTGCGACGGCTCTTGGAGCGGCTCACCCAGGTCCGTCTGGAAGCAGAGGCGGCTCCTGTCGCGCTGCTCAAACAGTTCCCGGCAGTGATCGTGGAAGAGAGCAGTTGGATCCACTTGCCCGATGAACTGGCTCAGGTGTGGCGAGGATGTCGGGGGTGGGGAGGAAGTCAGGGCAGCAGCCAGGCGACGCTCAAGCTGTTCGTGCGCTGGAACGTGCTTTCGGGAGAGCTGCAAGGGCCACTGCTCGCTGATGGGAGGCAGGCCGATGCCAGGAGTCCATTCAAGGAACAGGAAGTGCCCGCCGGTGGGTTGTACCTGGGCGATCAGGGCTTCTTTGAGCAAGGGCGTTTACGACAGTGGCATCAACGCACAGCGGGGCACAGGCGCTATTACCTGATGCGACTGCCGATGGGAACCGCGCTCTACACCCGCAGCGGGCATCGGATCGTGCTGTCAGGGATGGTGCCGCAAAAGCCCGGAGCGACCCTGGAACTGGGTGTGCTGGTCGGCAAGCAGGCGCGGGTGCCCGCGCGATTGATCATGCAGCGAGTGCCAGAGGAGGTGGCCGAGCAGCGACGCCAGCGCTTGCGTGCCGAGGCGCGTGATCATGGACGCGAGCGAAAGTCGAGGAAGCGCTGTACCTGGCAGGCTGGATCATCGTGGTGACGAATGTGCCACGCTGCATGCTCAGTCTGGAAGAAACGCTAGTGGTGCTGACGGTTCGAGGGCCTCTCGAGTTGCTCTTTCGACTGTGGAAAGAGAGCGGACAGATCGACGAATGGCGCACGAGATCGGGGTGGCGCATCTTGTGTGAAGTGTATGCGCAACTGGCGGCGATGCTCATCCAGCACTGGCTCATCGAACTGGGTTGCTGGCACGATCCGCAGCGCAGCCTGGTCAAAGCGGCGCAAGTGGTGCGGCGCGAGGCCGGTCAGCTCATGGTTGCCATGCGCGAAGGTCGCGTGGAGCAGGTGGTGCAGCAGATCCGACGCTGTATGCGCTCGGGCTGTCGGATCGAGCAACGCAAACAGTTTCCCAGCACCGTGCAGCGGTTGGAGGGAGCGCCGATGCTGGGCGGGAAGCGTCCGCACCGACCTAAGAGCAGCAGACATCGCGATCAGTGCCGACGTTGGCCTGCAGGCAAGGGATGGGCGACTTCCAAATCAGGCAACAAGACCAAGACGACTGTTTCATCCTTAACTTAATGCCTATGACGTCCGCACGAGCCGCCCCCCACCCCTAGGGCGCGATAAATCTGGCCCCTACGACTCGGCTGCAGGTCTCTGCCAAAATTATACGCACATCAGTCATTCCTATTTTGCTTGCTCTCTATTATTGCATCGATTATAATGGCGTGGTCACTGACATCCATATCTCCCTGAAGGGAGATGGAGACCCTAAGATAGGCGGTATTGTCCTATGTTGCAAGAAGTAATTGATGAGTATATTGCCTCGCTCTCGTTGAAAAAGCAGGGAGGCGATGGAACAAATCAGAATACGATAGTGGCCTATCGGAATGATTTGAATCAGGTCTGCTCCTATCTCAAAAGGCAGCAGATAGAAAACTGGCAGCAGGTCACACACGAACACATTGTAGGCTATCTGCTGGAAATGCAAGATGCCCAGGCATATCGTCCAGCAACTATAGCACGGAAATTGGCGGCGCTGAAGACTTTTCTCCGCTATTTGCAAAGCACAGGAATTATTACATCTGATCCTATCGAGAAGCTAGATGCGCCACGCATACAGAGAGAATTGCCTCATGTCTTGGGCCAGGAACAAATTGCTAACTTATTCCGCCAGGTAGATGTTGAAACGCCAGCAGGGAAACGCGATTTTGCCATGTTGCATATGCTCTATGCGACGGGCATGCGTGTCAGTGAGCTGATATCACTGGATCTAAGTGATTTTGATGCTGAGGGTGCGACAATAGTTTGTCCTGGACGTAATGGCCGGAGCAAGCGCGAGCGTGTATTGCCACTCTCCGCTACAGTAGTGGGGGCAACGAAACGTTACCTGGAGATTGCCAGGCCTGGACTGATAGCACGTCATCCAGAGGAGCAGGCCTTGTTTCTGAACCATCATGGCGAGCGATTGACACGCCAGGGTTTCTGGCTGATCATTAAAGGTTATGCGCGACAGGCAGGTATTACTGAGATTACGCCACACATGTTACGGCACTCTTTTGCTATATTGATGTTGCAAGGGGGCATGGAATTGCGTTCAGTACAGGAGTTATTGGGCCATGCCCATATATCTACCACGCAAGTCTATAGCCAACTTGCGCGTGAGAGTGTAGCCACAGGCATGTAATGCTGTGATCGAAAGTGAGCATAGAGAAATGACCTTGTATGAGCAGGTTATGGA
>JBKPBA010000495.1:0-8088 GCA_046726675.1 Chloroflexota bacterium | reverse complement strand
ACCACGCACACAACCCGCGCACCCCCACCCCGGCCCCCCCCCCCCCACCCATCATCCACACAGCCCCCGTCCCTACGATTATTCCCCTATCCCAGCCGATTGCCACAACCCTGGCCCTAGCCCATTCCCCCCACCTGGCGCGGCCAACCCCAAATGTTGATAGGCAAAGCGTGTCACAATACGCCCTCTTGGTGTACGTGCAATGAAACCAAGCTGCAAGAGGTATGGCTCGTACACATCCTCGATTGTCTCGGTGTCTTCACTGGTGCTGGCGGCTAGCGTATCCAGACCGACCGGGCCGCCATCAAACTTCTGGATGATCGTCAGCAGAAGGTTGCGGTCGGTCTGGTCGAGGCCGATATGGTCGATCTCCAGCGCATCCAGGGCGGCCTGGGCAACTTTCCGCGTAATCACGCCGTCGGCTCTTACCTGTGCGTAGTCACGCACGCGCTTGAGCAGGCGGTTCACAATACGCGGTGTGCCACGGGCGCGCCCGGCAATTTCATCGATGCCCTCTTCATCTGCGGGCGCCTTGAGGATACGCGCCGAGCGGATACAAATTTGTTTCAGCGCGACGGGATCGTAGTATTCCATGCGATAAATGGCGCCGAAGCGGTCGCGCAGTGGCGCTGTCAGCGAACCAACGCGAGTCGTAGCTCCTACGACGCTGAACGGTGGCAATGAGAGACGCAACGACCTGGCGCCAGGACCTTTGCCGATTACCACGTCTATCGCGAAATCCTCCATGGCAGAATAGAGGCGTTCCTCGACTGCGCGTGCCAGGCGGTGTATTTCGTCGATGAAGAGCACCTCGCCAGGTTGTAGGGATATGAGTATGGAGGCCAGGTCGCCAGCGTGTTCGATTGCCGGACCGGAGGTGGTTCTCAGACTGACGCCCATCTCGACAGCGATGATGTTACAGAGGGTGGTTTTACCCAGTCCAGGGGGGCCGTAGAGGAGCACGTGATCGACCGATTCGTTACGACGGCGCGCTGCTTCTAACAGAATGCTCAGGTTCTCTTTGATTTTCTCCTGGCCGATGTATTCTGATAGCCGCCGAGGTCGCAGACTGCCCTCGATAACCTCTTCTTCTTCCGTCATTTTTGGTGAGACTAGCCGGTCGCTCATGGTGATCTCCTGCTGCTTGAAACTATTGTTCTATGATTTCTTGCACACATTATACCAAACTTGAGTGCTGGCGTCGAGAGGAAAATTCTCATCCACGCCTGGCCCTCAATATAATCATTCGCTGCACTCCTCCACGGATCTCGCGCCTGCTCTCTATCTCGAAAACTGCATTGATAACGCTGCGCTCAGTATCGCGGTTCCAATGACAATTCCCCGCCAATCTCTTATTCACTGGCGTAATGATATTTTGTAACTGCTGAGCAAATGCTCCTTGAGCGCGTACATGTTCTAAAAGCAGCAGGATGCCTCCGGGCTTCAGTACGCGCCGGATTTCGCTTAATCCGCGCATGGGATCTGTGACTGAGCAGAATACCAGTGTTGCCACTGCGCTGTCGAAGGTTTCATCTGCAAAGGGTAGGGCTTCTGCTGGCGCTTGTGTGAGTGTAATCGGTACGCGTGCCGTGTTCAAGCGCTCGCGTGCGTAGCGCAGCATGGCGCTATCAGGCTCAACAGCTTCTATACGCTCGACCTGTTCTGGATTATAAAGGGCGAAGTTGAGACCGTTGCCTGCTCCAACTTCCAGGACAACTCCCTGAGCCTGTGCGATGACTTCCTTACGTAGCGGTTCCATAAAGTTTCGTTCAGATGCACTGCGTGATAGTCGCTCATAGAGGGCGGCAAATATGCTGTGGTTGGTTGTTGTAGTTGGTTTTATGGTGTCTGCTGGTGTCGTCTGGCTCATGGGTTATCTGGTTTCGCTTTCTTTTTCGAGATTTTCAGGATGTTTTTCTCACGATAGTATCTTATCAGATATTACACTGCAATCCTAATCTCGCTTGCACGTTGGGACTCTGTCCAGTAGAATGATCATGTAACAAGAAGCAAACACTCTAGAGGAGTTCAACGTATGTCACGCATACCGCCTGATGAAAATATACAGTTGCCTGCGGGAGAAACAGTATCTTTTGGTACTATGTCTCTGCTCTTTCGCACGATGGCGCATAGGCCAGAAATCATGCAGCATAGTATGCAGTTGCTGGATGCTGTTATGCGTACTGGAACCGTTGAGCCACGGTTGAAAGAGTTGCTGGCGGTACGAGTCTCCCAGGTCAACTACTGCTTTTACTGAATGGCTGCTCATACTGCCTTGGCAAGGCAGCTAGGCGTTACCGAGGAGTTGCTGGATGCGCTTTATCATATCGATACGCATCGTCACCTCTTCACTGCTCGTGAACTGGCGGCATTACGTTTTGCCGAAGTCATGACTACGAGCGGTCGTGATGTGGATGAAGCATTGTGGGATGAACTGCAGGCGCATTTTGACGATGGTGAAATTGTTGAGCTGGCTTCAGTGATTGGCCTGTTCAATTTCTTCAATCGTTACGCCGATGCACTGCGGATTCTGCCACCGGAAAATACAACAGGGAATTGAATATATGCCTACCAGCGATGAAAAATTGACGTCTTTGCTCCAGGATTTAGAAAAATTGGCTGCATACCTGCATGCTCGTGGTGACAAAACACTGGCTCTTTCCAAACAATTTGAGGAAAATGCGAAGAAAGACCCATCAAACAAGGAGTTTGATCAGCGCCAGGCAATCATGCTGGATTACCAGCATCACATCTGGCATGAGATCGGTAATATGGTCGATAAGCTCATGAAACAATATCAAAAATAGAGGTGAGTAGAACTTACTCCTGGCCAGTTTTAGCTTTGGTATAGGACTCTGTCAACTCGCCCTTGGTGCGTGAATACATATCGCGGCCCTGTGCCAATGCATTTGTAGCACGAGCTCGTATTTCGCTGGTTAATCCAGAAGAGCGGTCGCGCAACATAATGCCCTGTTCGCTAAGTTGAGCGCGCGTGGCCTCGCCTGACTGCGGCGCCAGGATTAGCCCTGCAGCTACACCTAACGCAAATCCAATAAGAAACCCAATGACAACCTTCATAAGTTTCACCTGCATCCTTTCTCATCTGAAAGCCTTTAAATAAGTTTATCCGGCCGGTAGTAGATAAAAATAACCGGACATTTTCCGGCCAGGAACTGTGTCAACGTATTGATCAATCAGTGTACAGGCTCGTTGACAACTTGCTGTACGAGAGTCAGCAGTTCGTCTAATTCAAACGGTTTCCGAATGAGATACGCCCTCTGGTAAAGTTTGGGGTCATCCTCAATCGTCCTGGCTACTTCTTCAGCTTCAAGTACTGCCGCTGTGTAAACAATGACAGGGATTTCGGCCGTTATAGTATCCTCTTTCAACTGCTTCAATATATCTTGTCCGGAGATGTCACCAAGTTTCAGGTCGAGAATCAGCAAATCTGGTAGCAAGGCTTTCATTTGTGAGAAAGCATCTTTACCATTTTGCAGTATGTGGACCTGGTACTGTTCGTCTTCCAGGATACGGCGCATCAAAGAGAGCAATTGACTCTTGTCATCAATAATTAGTATTTGTTTTCCCACAAACAATCGGCGCATAATCCTGGTCAGGTGACTTAGATACCTGCGCCCCTCCTGTTATTGATACGTTAACAAACCCAGGACAGTTTCAGAAAAGATTAGCTTTGTTCTGTAGTAGTGTATCACGTAACACAACAACAAACAAGGCTTCTTTCATACGTGCAACATATCAATCAACCAGAGCGCGATCAACAGGAAGAAGCTCAAACTGATCACTGCGATTGTCGGGTCAATAAGTGGAGCGCTCACCAGGCTTCCGCGCATCCTTAGCCGCTGAAAAAGCGTTGGCAGAACCAGCCCACAGATGGTGGCTAACAAGAGGCTAAAACCAAGACCCAGGCCAATGGCAATTGCCAGCAGCCAGGAATGGAAGAGCAGCCATGCCAGCAAACCCGCTATGATTGTTGCCAGTACACCACCAAATGTGCCAATACGTAATTCACGGAACATACCACGCCAGAAGTCAGCACCATGCGCGGAACGCAATTGCCAACCCGCTACGCCAAGCGCTTGCGAACCTACACTGCCACTTGTAAGCATCAGCATAGGGATAAAGCAGATCATCCCGTTGAGCGCTACAGGTGAGCGTAATCCGGCCATGAAGCCCGATGTTTGAATATGCGACGAGTTGATGGTAAGCGCGTTACCAAAAACCTGGTAGAGCACCAGGGCGAGTATAAAGCCTGCTGCAAGGTTTACGCCTAACCACGTCGCCCGGCTCACGATAGCACGTATCGAAAAATGCTCTTCTTCTTCGAACTCCTCGACACTTGCACCAGCCATTTCGGAAAAATCTTCGGCCTGCTCTTCATGAATCACATCAATTACATCATCAACTGTGATTAATCCCACCAGGTGATTCTCCTCATCTACCACAGGTATACCCAGCAAGTCATATTTGGCGATGATGCGCGCCACTTCCTCCTGATCGGTGTCAATCTTGACCTTGATAACGTCATCATCCATCAGGTCTTTCAAATGCGTGGTTGGTTCTGCTACTACAAGTTCACGTAGAGAGACCACGCCGACCAGGTGCTTTTCGTCATCTACAATGAAGAGGTAATAGATCATCTCCAGATGAGCTGAGTTTTGACGCATATAGACAAGCGCCTCTTCAACAGTTAGATCTTGCGATAGTGAGAGCACCTCGGTGGTCATGATTCCACCGGCGGTTTCGGGTGCATAGCGCAGCAGTTCGCGTATAGGCCGTGACTCGTTGGCTGGCATCAGGCTGAGCAGACGTTCGGCCTTGTCCTGTGGAAGCTCTGCCAGTATATCAACGGCGTCATCAGGCGCGAGTCTTTCCAGCAGGTCGGAAGCTTTCTCTGGATCAAGTTCAACCAATAGTTCGAATTGCATAGGAGCTTCTACTTCGTTTAAGGTATCGGCTGCTGTCTCTGTATCCAGGCGATCAAGCACAGCTCCAGCTTCTTCAATGTCGAGCTGTTCCAAAATGTCAGCGATGTCAGCAGGGTGCAAGTCCGAGAGTTTGGTGTGGCTGATGCTTAATTGCACCTGCGGCACGATACCGGCAGTCCCAGTGCCGGCACCTGCAAGCGCAGGTGTTAACTGGGTCGTGCCAACTTTCACTACCTCGATCGGCTCTACATAATTCCAGGTAATTGTACGCTCGGAGAGGTGAATTGGCAGAACACGACTCACTAGCTCGAAAGGCGCGAGTATCCCCAGGCGTCGCAGTAACCCGCTCGCGCTGATGTCAACGCCGATCAGGCGCGCCGTGCCTTTAATTTGCGCCAGCTTTAAATCATTGACTTTGACCACGCGAAAGCCCTGTGTATCGACAATTTGCTTGTCCAACAGATCGCGTTTGAGTAATAATTCATCCGCATGAGGTGTATATGAAGCAAGGTGTTGCTTTTTAACGGTGAGATATATTTTTGGATCTTCTATATTATCCACCTGAGACCATGGAATAATTATGTCGTTATTGCCTGGTATAGTAGATGTTATTACAACAAGGGCTGTTACAGCCGGAAACGTCTCATTGAGCGAGACACAGACATCTCGCAGGACGCCAACTTTGTGTCCCTCAATATCATAAATGTGCTGGCGTAAGAGTGTGCTTAAAAAAATCATTGGAATCACCACCTTTCCTTTCAGGTATATAAATCCATACACTTATCCACATGGCTGTGGATAAGTAGAAAAAGCATCCGCCTGTGTAACAGTCGTTACAAGACAACACGCGTAAAAAGGTAATGCACGCAGAAAAATGTAGAATGTTACTTCCGAACATCCAGAGATGCATTCCATGCAAAATGCGCTATGTACACAGGGAACTGCTTGTTAGAGGTTCCTGAGAAGGAACCCAGGTAGGACTTGCTGGCAGGTGGGAAAGCCCTTACTCGACATCATTGATGTGGACTCATCGAGTAAGGTAGGGGAAAGCACACTAGAGGTGAATTACGTCCAGACTAGAAAGACTTATGATACATCTATCCAGCCACCATACCCGATGAGGAGAAGAACAATCCCGCGAGCAGACACGCGAAAAAGGCACGCCTACTATGACTGGGACCAGCGTCCATGTCCCTCACCTCCTTTGCCCAACAGTTGGTGCATTTCATCTTGCTTGAGTGCGAAGCACTAGACGCGCAGCGTCGTTAGCGAGATGGATAAGAACTGCATTTCACCAGAAGCGACGTTCCCAATAAATCGTCTAAAACATCATCTGGTGGGCCAAAACAACCGTGGGTAGACAAAAATTTACTTCTAGAAAGAGTATAGCACGTTGGGCAAGCATCGAGCAAGAGTGATAATATCTGTAGTACGTTTGGTTGATTTGTGTACTTTGTACACTATCTGATTTATACCAGCTCGACCCGTATTAACACATCTCCCTTATGCACCACATCCCCATTATTTGCAACCAACTCAACAACACGACCAGCCACCTCAGACTGGATTTCGTTGAAGACCTTCATGGCCTCGATCAACGCGACCACTTGCCCAACATGCACTATGTCACCAGGATGAACAAAAGGGGGAGAGGTTGGCGAAGGTGCAATGTAATAGACGCCTGTCAGGGGTGCAAGGATGGGCAGGCTCGGGTCTTCTTGTACCGGTTGATCCCCGCTGTCAGGAGCAACCTGTATCCCTGAATGAGTCAAGCTCGATTGCTGAGTAGGCGCAGAAACCATCATCATCTCTGGCCGTCGCCGTATGATGATTTCTGTACCTGCTTCAGTCAATTCGAGTTCACCGATGGTGCTGCCTTCCAGCACTTGTATCAACTCTTCGACACGTTTGATCCAGGGTGTCTCATGCTCTTCAATATCCATGTTTATTACTACTCTATCAATGAGGGCCGATCAATCGGCGATGTGCACGATAAATCGGCACCTACAGAGGGCTGGATGAATTTGTTAATCAGTATAATCGACCCCTACTCTTCGTATCGTTTGAAAATCAGGCTGGTGTTATGCCCACCAAAACCCATCGCATTTGATAAGGCTACATTCACCGTCGCCTGTCGCGCTTCGTTAGGCACATAGTCGAGATCACAATCAGGATCTGGATGATGCAGGTTGATCGTAGGAGGTATGATACCAGTCAGGATTGTCATAATCGATATCACAGCCTCAACTGCCCCCGCTGCACCCAATGTGTGCCCAATCATCGATTTGGTGGAACTGATTGCCACTCGATAAGCATGTTCTCCAAAACAGGTCTTAATGGCTTGAGTCTCAGTTCGATCGTTGTACGGCGTCGAGGTGCCGTGGGCGTTGATATAGTCTATCTGGTCAGGACGCAAGCCTGCTTTTTGCAGAGCGCGATGCATTGCTCGCACAAGGCCTGTACCACCAGGAGCAGGTTCGGTTATATGGTACGCATCTCCCGTTGAACCATAGCCCACCATTTCAGCCAGGATCGTCGCTCCTCTAGCTTTGGCAAACTCAAGGTCTTCGAGGAGTATAATGCCTGCTCCTTCGCCCATTACAAAACCATCGCGTGTGGCATCAAATGGACGGCTGGCGGTCTTTGGATCATCATTGTGGCGAGAAAGTGCGTGCATATTATCAAAGGCTGCCATAGAAATAGCTCCTACCGCCTTCTCGGAGCCTCCCGCGATCATCGCTACGGCGTCTCCCCTGCGAATTGTTTCCCAGGCCTCGCCAATAGTGTTACCACTTGTAGCGCAAGCGGAGACAGCGGCCCAGTTTGGCCCTTTTGCGCCTGTCATAATCGAGACCACTCCTGCCGCTCCATCGATTATCATCATGCTAATGAAAAATGGACTGACACGATCCGGGCCTTTGGCATGCAGCACATTGAACTGATCATCTAATGTCAAAAGTCCACCGATACCGCTACCAATATACACACCGATGTCGTCGGCGTTCTCTTCGGTAATCTTTAAGCCCGCCTGCGCAATTGCCTGTTTAGAAGCGCCAATTGCCATGTGCTCATATGGATCATTGCGGCGTATATCCTTGCGATCGATGTATAAAGAAGGATCAAAATTTTTCACTTGAGCTGC
>JBKPBA010000494.1:0-5736 GCA_046726675.1 Chloroflexota bacterium | reverse complement strand
GGTGCTCCTCACCTTCTTCGCGTGGACGCGCCGCCCATTCAGCAGGATCAATGGTACCGCGTTGAGCGCTGCGAACTCTTTGTAGCGCCTGTTCAAGCTGTTGAATTGCTGCTTCAGGCTTGCCTTGAGCTAATAAGCAGTACGCTGAACTCACTCGAGCCATGACCTCATACGAGCTGTCCCGTATTGCGTATTGATAAGCATCGAGAGCCTGGTCAAAGTACCCGGACTGCTGATGGATCTGACCAAGGGCAAACCGCACATCAGCATTATTCGGATAGGTTTCCGCTGCCTGGTTATACTCTCGCGCTACCATTTCGTAGTTCTTTTGCCCCTCTCCTCGCAAATGCCAGCGGATACGGGTCAACACTTCTAGCGTTGTAGCACGAGCAGTTCCCACCCCGGTAATCATCGCAATATGCCAGCGCACTAGCGCAGTGATATTCCGTGGGTCTACTTGTAACACACGCTGATACTCCGCCACCGCCTGTTGAGAGCGTCCCAACTTTTGTAAGGCCAGTGCATAATTCAAGCGAGTTGTCACACTTGTCGGGCTCTCTTGCAACGCTTGCTCAAGCTCTGTGAGAGCGCGATCCATATAGCCAAGGCGCAGGTATGACTCTGCTGCCAGGCTCCGCTCACGCAACAAATCTTCTTTGTAGTCCTGCGAAGCAAGCAGATTGATCAAGCGAACTCGATAAGTCAGATTATTGGGTTCCAATTGCAGGATACGTCGATATGTCGTTATGGCATCATCTATGCGCCCATTTGCCATATAGGTATCAATCAAGATAGCATACTTGGTAATCGCCTGGTCATTCTTGCCCTGGCGTATGTATATCTCACACAGCACCAGATGAATATCGAGATACTGAGGAGCCAGATCGATGACGCGCAAACATTCTTCGGTAGCAGGTGTATATAGACCATGATCGATATACCGCTGGATATCTTGAATAGACTGTACAACCTGCAAACGCACCTTTTCCGGAAGATTGGCTGTGCTGGCAAGCACTGATTCACTTACTTGTTGTAATATATTCTCTTTTCCTTCTGTGCCAGCTATCTGATTCAATAAGTCTTCGAGCTTACCAGTTGATACCTTAGTTGAGGGAACCGGTGAGGCCGGAACTGATTGATCCTTAGCAGGTGCTTCGTGCTCCACAGGCATTGTTGCCTTTTCTTGTGCAGGAGCGATCTGAACAGGTGGTTCTGCGCCATCCGGCAGTTCCGTAGAAGTATTTGCTAAAGAAGCTTCGGACACTACGGGAGGTTCTACCACTGGAGCAGGCTGGACAGGTTCAACCGGCGGCTGGGCTGGATCCACTGGCGCAACTGGTGAATGCTCGGGAACCACAGGCGGCTTTTCGGCTGGTGTGTCACTTGTGGTATTGACAGGCTTTGCACTATCCGTCAGCCACGAAGTTGATGTCGTTAGAACGGGTGCAACAGGCTGCTCAAGTGTAGGTTGATCGGTCAATATTTCTTTCGCCTGCGGTGATGCAGAAGCGGATTGTGCCTGTGCTGACGCTGCTTGTTTATTGATAAGCTCCGTCTTATCAGCATCATTCAGAATACCAGTCAACCAATCAGGCAATTCTCCGAGAGAGCCAGAAGTCGTTGATGGTACAGGAGGCTGTCCCTGTGCTGGCGGCACTCGCGTTGGGGAGCCACCCATATTCGGGGGCACTTGCATAACAGGAGCCTGCTGCATCATCGCTACTTGCTCAGGCGGCAACACCTGGGTCCCATTCCCTTGTGGTTGCGATGCTGGTTGTACCATCTCAGGTGGAGGTGTAGACATAGGCCTGGCCGGAAGTGATGTATTCTGCAGTTGCTGGAGCATAAACTCAACCTGGGCAACTTTGTCATTCCATCTCCTGCTACGTAGGAAACCGAGCAAGGCATTATAGACAGTAAACGCCTGTTCCAGTTCTCCCAACATACGATGAGCTTCAGCCGCTTCCTGGCACAGTTGCACGAGTTGATCGGATTCTTCGATGGTCAAAGCATCAAGATTCACACGATCAACGGCTTCATCGAAATGCTGCGTAGCAGCCCGCAAGTCACCTTTTGCGCGATAGCATTGCCCTAAAGCATAGAAACACGAAAGCGCATAATCGGGATCGTTCAGCAATGTTTGAAACTGATAAATTGCCTCATCCCAGCGACGCTGCTCTTGATAAAGCCATCCCAAAAAGTAGCGAGCATCAGGTCGATCAAAGCCATTCGCAAGAATCTGTTCACAGAGATCGATAGCATCGGTGAAACGACCCTGGGTTTGAAAGGTTTGAGCCTGTCTAAGCACGCCAGTAACCTGGCTGGCTGTTATTCGATTACGAGGAGCTGATCCCATCCCTCCACCGGTCATGCCAGTTGCGGCAAGAGCCGGTCCAGAATTTCCTGCTCCGCCAAAATTGCTCGCGCTACCCATATTACCCATGATGCCAGTATTACCTCCGCTTGTGTTGCTTAAAGAAACCATGCCAGCAGCCGCATTTCCTATGTTAGCTAAAGGGCCTGAAGACAGATTGCCTGTAGTAGATCTACCTGTCTCCTTAGCAGTTGGCGATGAATACACCTCGCCTGCCCCTCGTGGAAGTGGCCCAGACGGCTGCATTTGTCCTCTGATTTGGGAGAGGACCCGCTGTGCGTGTGTATTGGCAGAATCGACACGCAATACTTCTTCACATTGCATTGTAGCTGCGACACTCTCATTGCGTTGTAAATACCCCTGAGCTGCAGCCAAACGCTCCTGGACCATTAACGCAATGTCTTTTTTCCCTAGATAGTAAGTTGCAAGACGCTCGTGAGGTTCAGAGCTGGCAGGGGACAATTGCACAGCTTTTTGCCATGCAGCTTCCGCCCGGGCCCCCTGACCTGCTTGCGAATACAATTCTGCAAGATGCATATACGCTTTGTACGCGTCGTCTCGCCTGTTTAAGATTACATATAACTCAGCTGTCTTACTTATTGCTATTACGTTGCTAGGATCACGCTCGAGAATAGTTTCATACTCAGCGAGCGCTTTTTGCCACTGTTTTGTTTGCATGTAGCAAAAACCTAGTCCACCACGCGCAGCCGCGTCATCTGGGAACTCTGCCAATGCTCGTTGATACTCATTCGCCGCTTCCGTCCACTGGCTATCCCAACGAAATCGATCGGCTGCATTCATTGCTGTACTGAAAACTTGTCTGTTCCCAGGCATGAAAGGTCACTTCCTCAATATAGAAAAGTGCAGAGACTTTGCTCAAAACACCTATAAAAGGTTTCTTTAGTTAAAACTAGGGTACTACAATTTTGGGATTCTTGAGAAAACGGGCTTATTTTTTGGTACTAAAGTACCTTTTGAGTCCTATCCCCGGTAGTTGATGTACTGTAACGCCACAGGATAGTCTTTTTGTTTGAGAAGCGCAATCACCGCTTGCAATTCATCACGGCTCTTCGCTACCACGCGAATGGCATCTCCCTGGATTTGCGGTCGCACTTTAGGATATTGATCGCGAATATGCTTACTGATCTGTTTTGCCAGGTCTTGAGAGAGGCCTTGCTGCAACTGAATGACCTTGCGCATTTTACCCCCAGCCGCATTTTCCTCTTTGCCCGCTTTAAAAATCTTTAGTGACAATCCGCGACGTACCGCTTTTGTTTCAAGAATATCCCGAACACTCTTGAGCGTAAGAGAACTATCAGTAACAATGGTAATAGTATCCTTAGTATGAACAATTTCTGTCTTTGTGTCTTTCAAGTCAAAACGAGTGGAGACCTCGCGCCTTGTCTGATCGATCGCATTAACCAGTTCCTGTTCGTCAAATTGCGATACTATATCAAATGAACAATCACCTGCCATGAAAATCCTCTCTTTTTGGTATAGATGGTACCGAAGGGCTACCGACGAGTCGGCATTTTTTACACATGTACTCTGAAGTAAAAAATGCGCTAATTTGGTATCAGAAGGCATTGTAACGCATTTGGAATGTATTTACCAATCATTTCCCCCAAGTGTTTCAAGGAGTGTGATATGATGAGCAGTAGTATGGACAATGGGAGTAGAAGCATCCATGGCAGCAGTCATTTTTGATAGTAAACCACTTGTGACACGCATGACCGCTGAATTGCAAAGTGAAGCTGCGCAGTTTCGCAAACAGCACCATCGTTCTGCTCGCCTGGCACAAATAATAGCAGGGCATGATGGTGCTGCGGAGGTCTATAGCAGGCAATTGGTGCGAGCTTGTGGCAAGATTGGTCTGGGCTGCTCGACGTTAGCATATCCTTTTGAGGTTGAAGAGGAAGAGCTACGCGCGGAGGTTGCCTCTTTAAGCAATGATGAGAATACAGATGGTGTCTTGCTCTTGCTGCCGCTACCATCACATATACAACAGCAGGTCGTAACTGAAGTTTTGCTTCCTGAGAAAGATGTAGATGGTCTTGGGCCACGCAACGCGGGGAACTTGTTACTTGGCTTTCCCAGCTTCATTCCTTCAACTGCTGATGTTATCCTCACAGTATTACAAGATGCAGGTATTCCGATCGCAGGCCGCAATGCTGTAGTTGTTGGAAGAAGCAATATTGGAGGCAAGCCTACCGCCCTTGTGCTCATACGTAACGACGCAACGGTTACAATCTGTCACTCACACACTCAGGACCTTGCGAATATCACCAGGAGCGCAGATATTCTTGTAGTGAGTAGTGGGCGACCTGCTAGTATTACTGCCGATATGGTAAAACCCGGCGCAGTTGTATTAGATGCAGGCATTAATCCTATTGATGGAAAAGTAATCGGAGATGTAGACTTCGAGGGCGTGAAAGAGATTGCTTCATTTCTAACCCCGGTACCTGGAGGTCTAGGCCCCCTGACCCACTTGATGCTGATTCGTCACACATTGATGGGCCCACAGTAGGGGCGCAATGAATTGCGCCCATGAATGGGAATCGTCTCTCCAGGCGGGCGCAATTCTTGCGCCCCTACATTTTAGTACCTGCGGTATGAATTACTCACAGCCGCTTTAGAAACGATATCGCCGCTGATCCTGACAACAATGCCCTCTTTATCGAGCGCACGCCGCAATTCTTGCAGGCTGGTATCGCTATCCACAGCGATAACGCAGGGTGCAATCCTGCGCAAGCCAAGGGCATTTAACTTTGGCGAGGAACATATTTCATTGGCTATTGCTTCGCCTGGCACATCGAGTAACAATACCTGGGAGATAGTTACTTCCTTGTATAATTTAGTCCAGTCACGCAGGGTATAGACCACATTTTGTGGCAATTCCTTCTGGCTATGCTCTTCAAGTGTTTGTATAATCTGCTCAATGTTCCTACCTGCCTCTAAACCACGCAAAACCGAATTACGCGTCAGTGTCAGGCGACTCGCAATCCCTATCTGATTGACCTGCGCAAAAGGCAAGAGGCTGTACACCGTTGGCAGATCGGGGTGCAGCAGAAGCAATTCAAAACTCGGCTGTACTATCAATGAGCGACCGTTCGCAGAGATGGTAGAGCTAGATGAAGGCTCCACTCCCGTTGATAGGACAGCAGTTGCCAGATCAGTAAGCATAAAGGCATCAGGATTGACCAGCTTATCTTTTTCCGACAATTGAGTTTGTTGATAACCCAACGTTACAATACCCAATTCATAAAGTGTAGAACTGAGCATTCCGATAATAATTTCCCCATCAGAATTATACCAATTTGTAAGCATATTCCTGGCGCTACGAAAGCCTGATACACCCATAG
>JBKPBA010000493.1:0-16008 GCA_046726675.1 Chloroflexota bacterium | reverse complement strand
GGACGTATTACATGCTCAGCGTCAGATTCGTCCGTACCTGCAGCGCACTCCCATCTACAGCTATCCAGCCATAAATGCCTTACTTGGCACCGAAGCATATATCAAACATGAAAACTACCAGCCAGTAGGAGCTTTCAAAGTGCGCGGTGGCATCAACCTGATTTCACAACTCAGCCCGCGAGAACGCGAAAGAGGCGTGATCGCTGCTTCAACTGGCAATCATGGGCAGTCCGTCGCATATGCTGCGCGTCTCTTCGGCGTCAAAGCCATTATCGTCGTCCCCGAAAACGCTAATCCTGGCAAGGTGGCCTCAATGCAAGGTATGGGAGCTGAAGTAGTCTTTCATGGCGCGACTTACGACGAATCCAAACTGCATTGTGAAACGCTGGCTCAAACGCATGGCTACCGCTACATTCATTCTGGTAACGAACCACTGCTCATCGCAGGTGTAGCCACAGAAGCGCTAGAAATATTGGAAGACGAGCCAGGTCTTGAAGTCATTATCGTCCCCATCGGCGGGGGCAGTGGCGCGGCTGGAGTCTCTATCGTGGCTCATGCCGTCAATCCCCATATTCAAGTTATCGGAGTACAATCTGAGGCATCACCTGCTGCATACGAAACCTGGCGTCAGAGGCGCCTGGTCGAAGCTCCCAACCGCACTTTTGCCGAGGGGCTTGCGACCGGTATAGCCTTTGAGTTACCACAAAAGATCATGCGTGAATTGTTGCATGACTTTATGCTGGTAAGCGAGGAAGAGATTATGCGTTCTATGGTCTGGATGATCGAACGCGCACATACTCTCGCCGAAGGAGCTGGAGCAGCATCCCTGGCAGCAGCCTATCATATGCGCGACAGCTTGAAAGGTAAAAAGGTCGGCTTAATTTGCTCAGGAGGGAATACCTCATTGGATCACTTAAAACTTGCATTAGCTATTTAATCTGCTTGTCCACACTCTCTATACATGCTACAATGTCACCGACGAAAATTGTGATCATTACATAAAGAGAAAACATTCATGGATGAGCAGGTGGTGGCCAGGTCTAAAACCCAGGCAGATATTGCCGCATTTGTAGCACGTTACCCATTTACCATCGACGACTTTCAACTAGAAGCAATAGCACATCTTGCAGCGGACCGTTCGGTCTTGGTAGCAGCGCCTACCGGAACAGGCAAAACGCTGATCGCTGAATACGCCATCTGGCGTGCGCAACAGCGCGGATTGCGTGTTATATACACGACTCCTCTTAAGGCGCTCTCCAACCAAAAATATCGGGATTTGCGCAACATCTATGGATTCGATGCTGTAGGGTTGGTCACTGGTGACATCGTAGAACATAGCGCTGCATCGATCGTCATCATGACCACCGAAGTCTACCGCAATATGCTGCTGGAAGAGGGCGGAGACCGCTTTGGGCGTGGCGAAAACATCATCCCCTCATCGATGGCCGATGTCGGCTCTATCATTTTTGACGAACTGCATTACTTAAGTGATATTAGCCGTGGCCCTGTGTGGGAAGAAGCCATCATCTGCTCACCGCCCAATGTTCAGTTGGTTGGTCTCTCAGCAACTGTGAGCAATGCCGAGGATTTGGCTGATTGGATTAGTCGTGTACACCGTCCCATCTCGCTGGTCGTACATGAAGAACGTGCAGTCCCCCTTGAACACTACTACTTTCTTGATAATAAGCTACACCTCGTGCAGGATTCCGATGGCAATCGTATCGAACGCTTCCCTGATGTCGGTGGTGAGGCTCGTATGGCTTCACTGATGAAGCGTAATCGTACCTATACCTTCGATGGTGATGAGGAGGAAACCGCCGACTGGGAAGAGGATCAATGGGAAAAGAAAAACAAGAAACAGAAAGCTGCAACAAAAGAAACAGCAGCCAGTAAGATTTCTGGCTCTTCTTCAGCTTCGACACAGGCGGAAGAAGAACAGACTTCTAAACCCAGGCGTCCTGTGGAGCGTAGCGCTCCAGAGCCAGGAGAAATACTCACTGCTCTGCGAGATGCTGATTTATTGCCCTGTCTCTATTTCCTGCCTGGGCGTAAAGTGGTTGAAGAGGCATCTGCGAGCGCAGCGCTGCATATCTTTACAACACCTGAAGAAGAGGCGCTCATCAAAGAAGAGGTCGGCGTTTGGCTTGAGAATCTTCCTAAGGAGGATCGCAATTTGCAGCAGGTGCATGCTCTTGCAGAGATACTGCCTCGTGGACTGGCTTTCCATCATGCTGGTTTGTTACCAGGATTGAAAGTATTGGTGGAGACACTTTTTGCTCGTGGTCACCTGCGTGCGGTCTTTGCCACCGATACATTAGCGCTTGGTATCAATATGCCAGCGCGTGCAGTTGTAGTAGGCAGCCTGAGTAAATTTGATGGACAAGAGATGCGCCTGCTTACCCCTAACGAATATCGCCAGCTTACGGGAAGAGCTGGTAGGCGTGGTATGGACGTACGCGGAGCAGCGGTCATTCCTTATTCACCCTGGGAGCCGTTTGAAGAGTCATTCGCGCGCATCACAGGTGAATTGTTGCCCGTCACCAGCTCCTTCGTCATTCGCTATAACTCGGTACTCAATCTGTGGCGTCCAGGTGATGTCAAGCACTTGCGTCGTATCTGTGCCTCCAGCCTGCGCGAATACCAGCGGTATGTCCTGTGGGAACAACGTGAGTTGATTCGCCTGGAGAAACTGGAACAACGCGCTCAAAAGAGCAGGAAGGGGGGAAAAAAGAAAGGCATCGCCTCCGAAGATGCTACTCAAGCGATGAAAAAAAGGCGCAAGAGGATTGGCGCATATCCACTCAGCCGCGCTGGGGCAGCCGAACTCGATGGCACCATTTTTGCGCTCCGTGCCCTTGCATACATCGATGAACATAATGAACTGACGCTTCGAGGGCGTTTACTACGCAGTATCTTTCATCCTGCCGGTATCATGATTGTCGAATTATTACTGGGAGGAGCGCTTGACGAACTTACGGCTTCTGAACTCGCCGAGGTCTGTAGCTGGTTCGCCTACGATAACGATCGACGATTAAATAACCGCAGCGTGCTGAACAATCACCTCTTGCAGGTTCGTCGCGAACTCTGGCGTATCGCGCAGCATGTTCATAACATTGAACAACAGGCCAATATCGGGATGTCTCCCTCAATCGTCCCTGATTTTCACGGTGTCGCGCTGGCATGGTCGCGTGGTATGTCGCTCAGCGGCCTGTTAAGGCGTATTGACCTCGCTGAAGGTGACCTTTTGATGTTACTCAATCAGACAATAGACCTGTTGCAGCAGGTCCAATCAGCAGTTGGTCAGGCTCTCGATGCCAGGGATATTTGGATACAAGAATCTGACACAGACGAATCTCACCTAGCCGCTCACAAGAAACAAACCAGAAGGCGAGCCATCCAACTACAAACCTATCGAGAACGTCTCGAACGCCTGCGCCCCCTACTCGCACAAGCCTCCGCATCATTGATGCGCGGCATTATCATTCAAAGTCGCACTGTCCCCTCGATGGTTGCATACGTAGCTGGCGAAGTACTCCCCCTAGACGCCGAAGAAGACACCGATCCCCAGGACGTGATCGAAAGCATCTAGCCACATTTTCTAAAAAACATCAAAACCCCACCTCCACACCGTTTATTGCCATTGATAATAGCAACCAGCTACCATTACTTTGGTCATACTCATGAGGTTCGCATATTGCCAGTAGCAAGGAAATTGACTAACATGTACAAACAACGAGTAACACTAATTGGCACAATACAAGCGCACCTGAACGGGCGAGAACGGAAACAAAACATCACAAAAGAAGAGGTAGAGATATTGATGAAGGCTGAAGCATTGGTAGGGACAGTACTAGGAACCTGTACACTTCAACAACTAATCGGACAAGGAGGCATGGGAGCAGTATACCTGGCCCAACAATCTCGACCTCGCCGCCAGGTAGCAGTCAAAGTATTATTACCATCAACAACTCTCAAACCACAGCACCTCGCCGCCTTCCTGGAACGCTTCAGGCGTGAAACTGATGCTGCCGCCTCTTTAGAGCATCCCAACATCATGCCAGTTTACGAATATGGCGAACGTGACGGATTAGCCTATCTGGTTATGCCCTATATCAGTGGCGGCACATTGCGCGATGTTATGGAACGTGAAGGGATTCTAGCGCTACCCAAAGTAGTGAATTACCTTGAACAAATGGCTGCCGCATTGGATTTTGCGCATGCGCGCGGAGTCATTCACCGCGATATAAAGCCGGCCAATATTTTACTTACTCCCGAAGGGCGCTTACTGCTAACCGATTTCGGACTGGTCAAGATTCTCTCGGATGGACAGGGCGCACAAGTCCGTCTGACCGGCGCCGGTGCGCCCGTTGGGACACCCGACTACATGTCTCCTGAACAGGTAATGGGAGCCGGGGTAGATGGTCGCGCAGATCAGTATTCGCTAGGCATTATCCTCTATCAAATGGTTACGGGAACAACACCATTCCAGGGAGAAACGCCTATGCAAATAGCAGC
Organism: Chloroflexota bacterium; assembly: GCA_046726675.1. GTDB lineage: Bacteria > Chloroflexota > Ktedonobacteria > Ktedonobacterales > Ktedonobacteraceae > DATMNR01. Next base: position 11,493 of record JBKPBA010000493.1, on the reverse strand, counting down.
ACAGCAGGTGCATATGCAACCCACTTCTCCACGTATGTTACGTCCGGAATTACCTGAAGCGGCTGAACACGTCCTGCTAAAATCTATGGAGAAGCGGCCAGGAGATCGTTTCACAAATGCGCTAGAACTTGCCACTGCGTTCCGTATGGCTCTGCAAGGGATTGGGACACAACAGCAGACCGTACAAAGTAATGCCTTTGCATCAAGCGGAATCACAGCATCTAGCTTGCTTGCCCCCCGCGGGCTCTTTGACCCTAAATGGCAAACAGGCACTCTCCCATCAATGACAAATGGACAAAAAACAGGTATTGGTACAGGCGCGCTCAATTCGCCAAACGTGCCAGCCCGCACCACTGGTCTGCTTTCGCGAACAGGCATGTTTCCCAGTGTGGGAAAGAGCACGGGAGCTTTACCAGCAGCCATAGCCAACAATCAAAATCCGGCTACTCCTGGCGATGTATTGCCATCTTCTACAGGTACACGACCTGTGGTACATCAACAGGCATTCAACGAAATGTCACCTTCGTTCAACACGATGACAGAGAGTGGCATGCAGCCAACTGTCATGCCACAAGGTTTGAACCAAATGTCGCCCTCATTGAAAGCTACAACGGGCGCGTTGAATGTACCAAATGCTGAGCAGACAGGTAAAGGAACCATCAAACTTACTGGCCCGGTGAAGGTTGTGCAAGTACCTGTGGCTGGCCAACCTGGCCAGTATATGACGGGGTTACTACCTGTACCGCCAACCTCACAAGCTCCATCTCAGTCTGACACCCGCTCGAAAATGCTACAGAAAATTGCTATGGTAGTCGCATTGATCATACTGCTAATTGGCGGCACTACCGGAATCTGGTATATGCGTACCCATAGTGGACGAACATCGTCTCATCCGAATTCAACGTCGCCCGGGGCAGTCTCGACGCCTGATACACGGGCAACTATGGCAGCACAAGCTACTGCAACGGCTCAAGCACATATCATTATTTCCGACCCTCTGAGCACAAATATTCGCAATTTCCCTATATCCACAAGCGGCACAAAGATCTACGTATTTAAAAATGGCGCCTACCATATGACTAATCTTGGAGATAGCGGTATCGCTGTTGTCTTGCAAGAATCTCTTCCCAATGGACCAATAGGGTACACTTTAACTATGGAAGAAATTAAAGGCGACAATACCAGCACCGATAACTCCTTTGGCATGATCCTTCGCTACAGCCAGAAGACCAAAGGCAACCAGACTATTAACACCTTTTACAGCTTTGAAGTCTTTAATTACAATGGTGGGCAGTACAGATTCTACAAGTATGATAATAGTAAAGGACCAGCTGCCAATCCTTGGACACAGGTCTGGTCACAGGTATTTGGCCATGAATTCCACCAGGGACAAGGTCCAGGTAATATCAACACCATTAGAGTCTTTGCCAAAGGCAATACGTTTACCTTTACCATCAATGGGAAAACTGTCGGTAGTGCCAAAGACGGCTCTTTCACGAATGGCACAGTAGGCATGCTGGTAAATCTCAAAGGTACCGAAGTTGCATTCTCGAATATGTTGATCACCAACAATTGAGGACAGTACTTTTATCTTAGTAATAAGCTTAAAACTTTGTCATCGCTGCCTCTTTTGTCTAAGATACTAGCATGGGGTTTTCTTGTAGCGGGCTTAATTGTGCCTATAAGCGGCAATGAGAGGCAGGTCTGAATGAATGCTGAAGCTTTAGTCGGAAAAAAACTGGATTCCTATACGCTCCGCCGCGTTATTGGTCTGGGAAGTATGGGAGCAGTATACCTGGCGAGACAGCCTCAATCTCAAAACGAATTTGTTCTAAAAGTCTTTTTGCATGCATCTGCGCTAGAACCTCTCCAATATATTGACTTCCTTTTGCGCTTTCGTCATGAAATGGAGTTAGTTGCCTCGCTCGAACATCCTCATATTCTCTCCATTCATGAATATGAAGAGCGTGATGGCTTCGTATTTCTCGTAATGCCATATGTAAGTGTGCGCACGCTGGAAAGTGTGCTGAATTCCCAGAAAATACTTCCTTTGCCAGAGGTCGCGGATTATCTTGATCAATTAGCTGATGCATTAGATTATGCGCATGAACACGGTGTTCTCCACTTAGACATCAAGCCCTCCAATATCCTGGTTACTGCTGAGGATAAACTGCTTTTCACTGATTTTGCACTGTCAAAGACAATGACAGCGAGGCAATCTGCACGGATTCGCCAATTTAAAGTGGGCATGTTAGATTACATGGCGCCCGAGCAGGTAATAGGAAAAGAGGCTGGAGAAAAAGCGGATCTGTACTCACTTGGGGCTGTCCTTTATCATATGGTCACCGGATCTGTTCCTTTCCGGGGAGAGTCAATGGTGGAAGTGGCAAAAAAACATCTTCAGGAACCTCCACCTTCACCCTGTTCAAAGCGAACAGATTTGCCACTTACTGCTGAACAGGTTATCCTAAGAGCTTTGGCCAAGCGCCCTGCGGATCGTTATGCTTGCGCTTTGGACCTTGCTACAGCATTTCGCCTGGCCCTGGCAGCCCCACATACTGAGTTGGAGCAACCGCGAAACGATTTGCTGCTATCGAGTGATATTACCTCTCAAGATATCTATCCTTCTTATAGTCTTTTTGATCCGCAATGGCGCACAGATTTCAAACCGGTTGAAAATAGTGAACCAGCTTCGAGTCAATCTTCTTCTGCTATAGCTGCCGCAGTATCAACAAAGTCAACCAATGTTTTTGAAAGTGTTCAGAATCTTCCGATTTCTGCAAAGCAAGAAACTGTGGCCGAAAAACCATCACACCCATTACACGTGATTCATTTTAATCCAATCACACCAACTCAGGATACTCGAATGTTCCCAGAGCAAAGCACAAATTCCAGTGATGTGTTGACAATACCAGATACCGGCACACCAGTTCAGGATACGAGTGTTTTCTTAGAGCAAAGCACAAATTCCAGTGATGTGTTGACAATGTCAGTTACCGAACTAGCAACTACCGGGACTATTATGAAACTGACAAGCCCGGCAAAAATCGTCAATGTGCCTGTTGCCGGTCAACCTGGTCGTTATCTCGTAGGGTTATTGCCTACCCCAGATATATCACAACCTGAAAAAATAGAACAATTTACTGCACCGGGTAAAAGGAATTATCTGCAAAAAAACTCCAAAATCATCGGTTTGGCTCTGCTTGTCGTGTTATTGCTTGGCACAGGGACGCTCTGGTTTACACATTTGCTCTCTAGTTCAAAGGCCCCTACAGCTATGACTATCGTCAAAACTCCTGATGTTGGAGCAACAATGGCAGCACAAGCATCTGCAACTGCTGCAGCGAATATCATTGTGTCCGACCCTCTAAGCACAAATATCCATAATTGGCCTCTGATGGCTGTTGGCTCGATGATATATGCCTTTAAGGATGGAGCGTACCACATCACCGATAACGATGATACGCGGGGAGCACCAGCTATACTACCAGGCCTGATCTTGCGAAGTCCTTTTGTGTATACCTTGACTATGGAAGAGATAAAAGGAGATGATACTTCTGTCAATAACGAGTTTGGTATGATATTTCGTGCAAATATACAAAGCAAGAGCGGCAAAACGATTACCACCTTTTATTCATTGGAAGTGCTAAATAAAACAGGTGGCGAGTATCAATTTTGGAAATATGATAGTGGTCAGGGTTCAGGTGCCAACACCTGGAAGAAACTCAATAGTCATCCCTTTGGAAACGAATTTCATGAAGGCAAGGGCCCAAAAAGCATCAATATCTTTAAAATCATCGCGAATGGCAAGAACTTTACCTTGTTCATAAATAGCAAGAAAGTATGGACCTTTCAAGATGGTTCCTTTACCACTGGTGGCGTTGGAATGCTTGTAAACCTGAAGGGAACCGAGGTTGCCTTCTCCAATCTAATACTCACGCATAATTAGGTCTAGCAGGAGGCACTCAGTGACAAATTTCTTGATATCTCTAACACTTGTAATCACAGGCTCTCTCTGTATTCTAAATATAATATGCGCTATCCTATTCCGCAAAAGACACCGCACCGAAATCCTCTCATATATCGCTGCCAGCCTGCTAGAGTTAGGCCTTTTTGTCTTCACCTTGTTTCTTCGCCTCGGCATACTCACCCACGTACCATACCATCTTCCTCCACATCTCCCATTCAATCGAGCTGAAATAGGAGCAGCGATTGCCATCGGTGTAGGATTATTCCCCGCAGCCTACTGGCACCGCACTTCTGTATCACAGGTACGAGAACGCATGGCCAAAGATGCTCAAATTCTGAAAGAACGAGACGGTGGCGTTCACATTCGCAGCAACGCCCCCGGCGAATGGATGAACTAGGCCTTTCCCCCATTGGATTTCTCTCCATTTATTACGTTTAATTGTCTTGACAATCAAAAGTTTCAATGCCATGCTCTAAGTACTGAGTTCCGATTACGCCTACAAAGTATGGAAAGAAACGATCATGGTTCCTGATCCTAACCCATCAACCCTTGCAGACCAAACTATCCAGCAATCGATGCAATCACCATATCATAACATCTTGCAATACCCTGCCATCCTAACCCGAGACCTGCTCCGAGTCTTTGGACAGAAAGCAGCCGTGAACCACCTCAATCTGGCAGTCAAACGCGGCGAGTTCTACGGGTTTCTTGGTCCCAATGGCGCAGGTAAAAGCACAACCATCAAAATGATGGTCGGACTGCTACGCCCTACAGCAGGCACCGTACTGGTCGGAGGAATCGACGTATGGAAAGCTCCACTCCAGGCACGCGCACTCATGGGCGTATTACCCGAATATCTCAACCTCTATGAGCGCCTGACCGGCAAAGAATTCCTCACCTTTGCCGGACACATGTATGGCTTGCCGAGCAATGTTATCAAGCAAAGAACGGAAGAGCTTCTATATATACTAACACTCGTAGATGACGCAGATAAGCTCATAGTAGATTACTCAGTTGGTATGCGTAAAAAGATTGCGCTGGCAGCGGCACTGATCCACAGCCCGCAAGTTCTCTTCCTCGACGAGCCGTTCGAGGGCATAGATCCCATTAGCTCTCGCACTATGCGTGACATTATGCGTGGCCTGACCCAACATGGCACGACCATCTTCTTCTCATCCCACATTATGGAAGTAGTAGAACGACTCTGCACTCGCGTCGGTATTATCAACCAGGGCATCCTGGTGGCCGAAGGCACACTGCAAGAGCTGCGCGATAGAGCAAGTGGAGAAAATAAAGATGCGACCCTTGAAGATATCTTCCTCAATGTGGTTGGCGCACACGAAGAGAGTCACAATTTGAGCTGGTTGGAGTAAAAAGGAGCGCAGCGACCATGGTCATACATACCGACAAATTACGCTGGCTCTTCTGGCTGCGCTGGAAAACACTCATGCGTGGTTATACCCGCAAACCACTCAGTATCATTGGAGCCATATTCGTTTTGCTGTTTATCGTCTTATTTGCTGGAACTATTGCTGTAGTTTCCTTTTTTGCTTACCGGTTACTCCCGTCTCCCGCCAACTCCGAAGTTTTATACCTGGTACTGACGGCTGTTCTTCTGCTGTGGATTGTGTTGCCCCTACTAGAGTTTACTGCCAACGAGGGGCTGGATGCCTCGAAGTTAGTCTTGTTTCCGCTCACCCGAGCAGAGTTAATGGCGAGCCTCTTATTCTCAACGCTGCTTGATATTCCCACCATTGGACTTGTGCTGGTATTGGTCGCCGTCATCGCAGGCTGGGCAGTTGCTGTACCTGTGACTATTCTATCCTGCGTGACCATGCTTGTCTTCTACATACAGGTCGTCGGGATAAGTCAATTGGTTCTGGCGCTGTTCATGCGCGTTTTGCAGGGTAGGCGCTTCCGCGACCTTAGTATCCTTATTCTCGCTATCTTCACTTCATCCTGTTATCTGTTACAGCAGTTTGTGCTTGGTGAAACAAGGATCTTGAACTTGTACGATAATCTACGAAGCGCAAGTTTTTCTCCTTACCTGCAATGGCTGCCTTCTGGTTTGGCTGCGCGTTCAATCACACAAGCTGTAAAGGGAAATTGGGGAGAGAGCATTGCCACCTTAGCCTTGTTACTATTCACAAGCGTACTCACACTCTATCTCTGGCAATTCGTGCTCCAACGCAGTCTTAGCGCATCTGAGGTTGGTGGTTTTGCTCGCACTCGCAGCCGGCACCGTCAACAAACTGCCCTTGTGTCCACTAGCGTTCAGCCGACCAATGTGAGTATATTAGAACGCATTGTACCTCCACAGGTCTCTGCTCTGGCTCTCAAAGAACTGAAGTACTTCTGGCGTGATCCCCAACTCAAAGCCATGATGTTTCAATCAGTCATCTACGTAGCCATCTTCCTTGTAGCGCCGCTGCTCAATCCCAGTTCTTCACGTTTTGGCGGCAATGGCTACGTATTACTGATCACACCCCTGATTGTACTCTTGTTCTTGCTGACACTCTCGCTCAATACACTTGGTTTAGAGCGGCAGAGTCTCACTACTCTTTTCCTCTTTCCCGTTGCCCCACAGCGCATTCTTTGGGGAAAGAATCTCGCGGTAGCTACGCTTGGAATAGTGGAGTTGGTAGTGCTCATCTCTATCGGAGCATTCATAACGCATGCCTGGAATTATGTGCTGCCTGTCTTCATCGGCGGATTGGCAGGTATGGGAGTGGCCCTGGGTTGCGGAAACATCACCTCGGTCTACTTTCCGCAATATGTGCGCCAGATGCAAAGAGGCTTCCGTGCTACTGGTCAAACCTCCCAGGCGGGCTGCTTGCGAGCCGTAATGTCATTTGCAATGCTCGTAGTTGCAGGGATTCTATTGATTCCTGTGGCGTTAGCTCTCGGCTTACCCTTAATCTTTCACGCAGAATGGATCTGGAGTATTACCATTCCCCTGACTCTCATCTATGGCTTAGCCTTTCACCAGATAACAACGCGACTAGTTGCTCCACACATGCTTGAGCAAGCCCCTGAGATTTTGGCTATTACCACACGAGAGTAACCCATTGAATAGGGGAATTTGTAAGGAAGCTGACGCATATGTAGAAACGTTCACTAAAGGAACTCATTCATACAGAAGATCCTGCTTGGCCTCTAGTTTCAGCTCACAGCCCCGCACACTGCAACTCCGCTACCTGCAAACGCTCACCAGGATCGCTATTGAGAACAACTCGACGGTCATCTTCCCGCTGCCCATTGATCTGTTGGAAGGTACGGTGCGACCATAATAAGCCTCGTCAAAACAGCGTCACCAACTTCACACTTGCCTCATGAAGCGTCGCATCAGGCGTGCGTATCTGAATACGTATTTGCCAATCTCCGGGCATAGATAGATCTCCAGTTCCGCTGAAATGTCCTTTGCCGTCGGGCAGTAGATTGATCGTATCTGTACCCATATCCATATCCAGCATGGTTGTATACAGCGAAACGCCTATATTTGTCGCCGGTGTGCCTGTGCTGGTATCTACCGCACTCACTGTAAAGACGTTCGTTCCAAAGCGATTGGGATTGACACTCAACGTGACCGTAAACTTTCCGTCAGTAGTTCGTACCGATGCGCTATAGGGCTGTGGTTTACTGCCTGTTTGTTGTTGCTGTGAAACTGCGATGGGTGACAACGTACCTGCAAACACGTTCATCAGGCCAACGCAGATTAATACACCTACACCCAATACTGGTTCCCAGCGCAGCACTCTGCTGAGTACCTGTGTCTTTTTTGTCAGTCGTCCCTCGCGAAGTTTCACCTGTTGAGCAAGTAATTTTGTGGCTCTACTCGATTCAGCAGTCATTGTCACCGCCTGCTGGCCATTGAGAGCTGATGAACGGTTTTGCTCTGCTATTTCTCCTCCAGCCTGTATAGTTTGCAAACGATTCACGACATAGCTATACTTCTGATACTCTTTCTTCAAGCGTGGTCGTAGCAGCCCAACATGGATAGCACTGGTGACCAATAATCCGCCTATCAGCGCAATTTTGACGAGAAGCGCCCGTCCATATGGAGTGCTAAGAAATTGCTGCCACGAAGTCAGGTGAAAAGCAGCGTTGAATGGACCTGTTACGGCCATGATTAGCACACCTGCTATTGCTAACGGAGAAAAGTAAGGAAGCACGGTAACCAATGATCGAGCTTGCTGCGGGATTTGTAAACGTCTTAAAACTGGCAGATAGTTGGTTGCAATGTACATCATGCCGCCAACCCAGAGCGACGCCGCCAACAGGTGTAGCCAATCTATCACAATGGCGTAAGACACTATGTTGGGATTGACCGCCGCTGCGTGACCAGACATCGTGATTGCAATCAACAATGCTGATGCGAGGAACAGATTCGCAATCGGCAGCACAGTCTTGACAATACGCGGACGCTGCTGCCTTAAGAGCATATAGAGCGCAAGGATCATTGCTAACAGGATGACCACCTCGCGCATCATCCAGTAGATACCAAATCGCCCGCTTGTAGCCAGTCCTACAAGTATTGTAGGTGAGACGGCCGAAGTCAGGTCAGCACCTGAAAGATTGACCGCCTGTCCCACCAGCACACCTATATTCGCCAGGAAGAGTACGATCAATGTGGGAAGCGAAAAATAACGCTCAAAACGCCGTTGTACCTGTTCGTTTATGTTCCTCTCTTCTGTGTGAGCTTCTGCTGAAATGGCGAGCACAAAGTTAACCCAGAGCTGTGCACCCATCCAGAAAATGGCTCCCATTTCGACAAGCGTAATCATGATCAAATTAAAAAGTGTTGGGCCATCTATTTGTCCTGTATAAAGACCGGTGAGGTTGCCGCTGCCCAGTACATTTGCTCCTGGATTTGAGCCTGGAGCAAGTGTTGGAACGCTGCCATCAGCTCGCGCAACGCTGAAAATGAAAGAACCTCTCAGGATATGGCCGTCTGCGGCAGAATCAGTGCGCCAGATAACAATGTAGACAGCCGGGGGCAGATTTGACTGGAGTGTCACATCCATCTCGGTTTGATCACTAGACGAAACATGGGCATCACGATTGTCAACTCGCTTGTTTTCCCCATCCACCACCACAGCAGTGCTAAAAGCAGGATTCAGGGCCTCGCTGTACCACATACGCACCTGTTTGGGTGCAATGCTCAGTACAGAATCTTTCGCTGGATCAGAACGTAACAAAATGGCATGCGCGCTCGCTATCGCTGGAAAAAGCAGCGTCAAGCATATTGCGAGCAGCACAGCAATCCCCAACAAGCGGCGACCCATAACCCAATGCAAAATAAACCTCATAGACCAGATCCTAAAATATTCATGGACGCTAAATACTTCTCTAAGCTATAATACACCTGTATGGAGAAGGAAGACAAGTTATCAGAATTAGAAGCACTACTTCAAATCACATTTAATGACCGCTCGTTACTACAGCGAGCAGTAACTCATCATTCCTGTTGCCCAGAAACAGCCGTACGAGACTCATATGACACACTGGAGTTTTTGGGCGATGCCATACTTGGTGCTCACGTCGTCGAATACATCTTTCGTAATTTTCCAGATGCCACTGAAGGTGAAATGACAGCCCTGAAGTCCGAGGTTGTCAGTCGTCGTGTGCTCTCCAAGATTGGGCAAGAAATTGGTCTTTTCCCTTATATTCGCATCGATACCACCAATTTGAGGACCTTTAACGATCGATCTCGGGATTCACTTTGCACTGACGTGTTAGAAGCCTTAATTGGAGCTATCCTCATAGACCAGGGGCCAGAGGCAGCTCGTGAGTTTGTCGCACGTACAATCCTGCCAATCATATCGCATGTCAACGAACAAACACTTGATACCAATCCTAAGGGTCGTTTGCAAAAAATTATCTTGCATCGCTCAGGCTCATTACCTCGCTATCGTGTATTAGAGCAAAGTGGACGTAACAATGATCGTGCCTTTACCGTCGGCGTATTTGAGCAAGAATTGTTATTGGGTTTAGGAAAAGCCTCAAGCATCAAAGAAGCTGGCCGTCAGGCCGCTCTTGAAGCCCTGAAAATTCTGCAAGCACTGCATGATGTGTAAATGCATTTCAGAGAAAACGTATGTCAAAAAACAGAGTTTTAATAGAAGAGCAATTTAACTGGTATGAAACCAATCTACCCCTGATGGAACGCAAAAAGCGTGGCCATTTCTCCACTCCCCCCATGTTAGTAGAAAAGATCCTTGATGCTTGTTGTTATACCCCTGATAATGACCTTACACAGATACGAGTACTCGATCCCGCGTGTGGTAGTGGCAACTTTCTTATAGGAGCTGCACGGCGTTTTCTAGCCTTTAGTACACGCGCAGGCCTTTCCCTTAAGGAAAGTGCCTTGCTTCTCCAACACAACCTGTGGGGTATTGATCCAGACCCCATTTCTTGTTTGCTGGCAGAAATGCATTTGCGAACTATCATACATTCCGATGCTTCCTGCCCTGTCCCATTTACATCCCTCCACATTCATCAGGCCGATAGCCTGGTTCTACCCTGGGAACCAGCCGTTGATCTATTTATTGCCAATCCTCCCTACCTGGCGGCGAAAAATAACGACCTCAGTGGCTATAATTTCGCTCAACAGCGTGGCCAGGCCGATAGCTACCTGCTTTTTTTGAACCTTGCCCTCCAGGTTGTACGTCCAGGAGGTTGGATAGGCCTGGTTCTTCCTGATCCACTATTAGCGCGCGCAAATGCAGCAAAAGAACGTATGCGGTTGTTGGAAGAAACTACCTTACACCATCTCTGGCATTTTTCGGATGTATTTGCGGCAGATGTGAGCGCAGTGGTAATTATTGCCCAGAAATCTCCTCCAAAGCGCATGCACTATGTTTCATGGATACGAGGACGTTGGCAATCAACTTTCTCCTTCGCTTCACAATACCAGGTACAACAATCCCTATTCAGCCGTCAGCCCGGTGCCGAATTCCGTTATCTTTTAAGCCAGGGACGTGGAGATGTTCTCGAACGCCTACGAACCTGCCTCGAAGAAATCCCTGCAAGTGAGCGCCGTCTTGCTCCACTGGGTGAATTCTTAACAATTTCGCGCGGTGAAGAACTTGGCCGAGGCAGTCCTTTTATCCATACTATCCCCACACCTCAAAACACCTACAAATCATCAAATGTTATATGTAGGGGCGACCCTTGCGGTCGCCCGGCAATCGATCATCCTGGCGCTCTCCCAGCAATCTATCCTGTATTACGAGGTGGAATCGACATCCATCCATATAGGCCTCCTACAACAAACTGTCTCATTGCTCGTGAAGCCATCACAAAACCACTGGAACGCTATCTGTCACCAAAGTTGTTAGTAGTCAAAAGCACTGAACGCTTGCAGGCAACGTTGGATCAACGAGGACACATAGCTTTACAGACCCTCTATTTACTCCAGCTACGTAATCACCATAGCAGTCCTGATCAACTATATTTTTTCCTGGCATTGCTCAATTCGCTCCTGCTTCGTGAATATGTTTATGTTCTGCACACAGCATATA
>JBKPBA010000492.1:0-8128 GCA_046726675.1 Chloroflexota bacterium | reverse complement strand
ATACTGGTCTAACACGACACCAACGCGCCTTTGGATTATAACAGTTGTAATAGCTGTCGGTATACAGAGGATGTTGACTGCTCATGGAGAGGAGGTTATTTCGCTGCAGGATGGAATGTATGGTATTTCCTGTGAGCCGACGGAAAACCATCGCCTTTGCAGCGCTAGAGGTTTTTAACACTACGGTAATGCTCTATATTGAGACAGCAGCATGCAATATTGGGAGGATTTCATGGAGACAACAAGCCTTGTACAGAGACAGATGACTGAGTCGGTATTCAAGTGGTGGGATTACCCAATCTTCGCTGTGCTTACCGTTGCGGTTTTGGCTTTTGTGGCCTATTTCCTCGTATATTGGTTATCTCGTCGCGATTGGATGTACTACCCGCTTCTATTTGCGATTATGGCAGGAGGATTTCTTCTCTACCTGTTCCTCTATCTAATGCGATGGCTTTGCCTTCCTTTCATGCGCCGCCCTTGCCCTATGATTCCTCGGTCTGGGTGGAAGGTTGGTGTCGCCACCACCTTTGTCCCTGGTGCGGAGTCCATCGAGATGTTGGAGGAGACCGTTAGAGGGCTCGTGGCCATGGACTACCCTCATGAGACGTGGGTGCTGGATGAAGGGGATGATGACCAGGTCAAGGAGCTGTGTCGTCGGCTCGGAGCCTATCACTTCAGCCGCAAGAATCTTTCTCAGTATCATGCCGCAAGTGGCACATTTGAGAGTCGCTCAAAGCACGGGAACTACAATGCCTGGCTCTACGAGATTGGCTTTGACCGATATGAAATCATCGCGGCCTTTGATCCCGACCATGTACCGAACCCGGATTTCCTCATGCATGTCCTGGGCTACTTCGATGATCCAGAGATTGGATACGTGCAGGCCGCTCAGGTCTATTACAATCAAGAGGCGAGTTTCATCGCACGAGGAGCAGCTGAAGAGACGTACGCATACTACTCCTCGATTCAGATGACCAACTACGCCCTGGGATATCCGATCGTCACAGGCTGCCACAACACTCACCGTGTGACTGCACTGAAGCAGGTGGGAGGGTTTGCCTCCCATGCAGCCGATGACCTTCTGATCACTGTCAACTATCGTATTTATGGCTGGAAAGGAGTGTATCTTCCGAAGATTCTTGCCAAAGGGTTGACGCCAGTGGACTGGAGCGGATTCTTGATCCAGCAACGACGCTGGGCTCGTTCGGTATTGGATATCAAGTTTTGGATTTACCCGAAAGTGGCGCGGAAACTGCCTCTCAAAGAACGCGTAGCGAACTTCGCGCATGGCCTGTACTATCTACAAAGCATTAGCATCGGTCTACAGATAGTGCTGCTTGCCTACATGCTTTCCTCTGGAAGCACGCCGACCGTGTTCTCGTTCTCTACTATCCCCAGGTTCGCTCTTGTGATAATTACGCTCCAGTTGTGCGAGTTCTACCGGCAGCGGTTCTTTCTTGACCCCCGGCGAGAGGTAGGGATTCATTGGAGATCTCAGGTATTGGCTTACGCTAAGTGGCCGTTCTTCTTGCTAGCTATTTATGATGTGCTCACGCGCTATCGAGGGACGTATACGATAACCCGGAAAGTCAGAGCCACATCGAAGCATTACATCTTGTTCGTTCCACACATGCTGGTTGTGACCTTAATAGTTACTGCCTGGGGTATCGGGATGATACTCAGGCATAGCATGAACCCATTGCTCCATATTAGCAGTGCCATAATCGTACTGAGTTCATTAGGTGTGATGCTAACGGGGCTGTGGAGATTCCCAGACCCGTATGACCGGAATCTTTGGAGGAAAGAAAGAGGGGATGGCTCTCACGGAGCAGATCCTCATGCTTGCTAATATTAAATGACAGGTTTCTGATGCTTAGAGAACTACAACAGGAGGATTGTTTGATGGCAGTACTTAAATGCAAGTGTGTCCAGTTACAAAATTCGTAACAGTACAGCGCCGCTTGACCCGAACCAGTATGATAGAGCCATGACGATGAAGGAACGCTTCGACGAGCTACAAGCAGAGAACGCCCAGTTGAGAGAGCAGAATGGGCAACTGCGAGCAGAGAACCAGCAACTGCGGGAGCAAGTAGAACAGTTGAGCACGCGTCTGCATGAACTGGAAGGGCGTGTGGCCAAAGCACGGCCACCGGCAATGGCTGCTCTCATGAGCAAAATCAATCATATCCCAGGGGTGGCAACGGCCCTCCAAGTTCTCCGAGCCTTGGTTACACCTGTGATTTCACAGAAGCTGGAGTACACACAAGGGCAGTCAAAAAGGGGGAACTGGCGGGATCCCTGGTTGTTTGCCACTTTCATCACTGCTTGTATTACCAGCGTTACCGCCTGTTGGTACTACTTTCAGCAGCATGAGATCCTGCTCTATGGCGATGCTCTCTCACACCTAAGAATCTCCAGGAGCGTTTTTGATAGTCTTACTCCAGGCCTTGTGCAGCTTGGGTCAGTCTGGCTGCCCCTGCCACATATACTCCCGTGGCCGTTCATCTGGAACGATTACTTATGGCATAGCGGGTTAGCAGGCAGCTTTGTGTCGATGATCTGCTATGTGGTGACCGCGGTCTTCCTGTTCCTTTCGGCACGAAGGTTAACACGCAGCCACGCAAGTTTTATCGGGGTACTGCTCTTCATCCTGAATCCAAATGTTTTGTACTTGCAGTCTACGCCTATGAGCGAACTGGTGTGCTTGGCTACCCTGGCAATGACAGGCTACTACTTTTTATCGTGGACACAGGAAGGTGAACTCAGGCAATTAATCTTTACCGCGGGATGTAGCTTCCTTGCGACGCTCGCCCGCTATGACGGCTGGGCACTATTCCTAGCAGTGCTCTGCCTTATCCCTATCGTTAGCTGGCTGAAACATCAGCCCTTGTCGCGCATACTGGCGAATCTGATTACCTTTGGCACTCTTGGTGGTCTAGGAATCGTGCTCTGGTCCATCTGGAACGGCGTTATCTTTGGAGACCCCCTCTACTTTCAACGTGGAGCATATTCAGCTCAAGCTCAGCAGCTTGATGTGCTCAGCGCGAACGCCTTATACACGTATCATAACCTCTGGCAATCGTTGCGCTACTATACGATTGATACTGAACAGACCATCGGGCTGATCCTGCTTGTACTGGCGGCTATTGCCCTCGTCCGGTTTGTTCTCCAGTATCGCCTTACACCTAGCACATGTGGAGCCCTTGTCTTCCTCATACCCTTCGTCTTTTACGTAGTGGCTCTTTATGAAGGACAGGCCGTCATTTGGGTGCCCGGAGCCGTTCCACCAAACTCTGGCCTTTATATGTACAATGTACGATTTGGTGTACAGATGGTCGTTCCCGCTGCGCTCTTCATAGCCACGTTACTGGAAACCATAAACAGCAGCTTTTTAGTGCGACTTCGTCCTGCAGGCTATGCGCTTCTTCTGGGGATCATTGTCGGTCAGAGCATGCTAATCGCTTCTCAGGGAATCATCTCGCTGCAAGAAGGCCAGTTCAACTACTCGTGCGTTCCGCAAAAAACTGTCACTCAGTATCTAGCGCAACACTACAATGGGGGCAAGATTCTGCAGGATGTGGCTACAGGCCCTGAAGTCACTGAAGCTGGAATGGACTTTAAGAACATCATCTATCAAGGTTCAGGTGCGTTCTGGCAACAGGCATTGCACGATCCTGCAGGATCAGTCGAGTGGGTTATTGCCAGACCTGGCAGTAAGGATCTTGTCGCTAAATACATTGATGTGAACAATGTATCCTTCTTGTCTCAGTTTACCCTCGTAGCACAGCAAACGGATGGCATTCGCCTCTACCACCACGAAGGAAGGGCGCCCTTATCAACACGTCCAGGCTTACCTTTATTGAAGTTTGACCATTATTCTTGTTCTTCTCGTGCTTCCGTTGAGCCTCTAGTGGTCAATGCCATTTAAATAAGAAGAGAGTTCTACTTCTGATAGACTAAGACGAGTCCACTCGTGTAGTCGAAAGAAGAAAGGAATCTCTCATGGCTTTTAGCATACAGCAGCTGGCTGATGACAGCAAATTTAGCCATGCCCTGCGCTTTGAAGTGCTCGAGCAGTTGTGTCCACGAGACCTGGTGAGTGAACTGTTGACCAGGTGCCACGCCTGGGGAGAGCGCGAGCGCAGCCTCAACCAGCTCGTGCTCGTCTATTACGTGATCGCGCTGAGCCTGTTTCGTCGGCTCAATCTGGCGGCGGTCTTGGCCCATCTGGTGCGTGGACTGCGCTGGCTGTGGTCGAATCCGTCTCTGCGCCTGCCGACTGCCGCTGCGTTGGTGTATCGTCGTCGGCAACTGGGGACCCCGGTGATGCGTCACCTGTTTCAGCGCGTCTGTCGTCCCATGGCCACGGAGCAGACCAAGGGGCCTTTCGCTTCGGCTTGCGGCTCATGGCCATTGATAGCACCTTGGATGAGGTGGCCGATACCCCTGCCAATGCCCAGTATTTCGGGCGTCTGAGCAGTGGCAAGAACCAGAGTCCTTTTCCCCAGGTGCGCTGCCTGTACCTGGCAGAAGTCGGGACCCATGCCATCGTCGATGCGGTGTTCGCCCCCTGTCGGGTGGCCGAACAGCGGCTCGCCCCGGTGGTGCTCAACCGCTCGGTTGAGGCAGACATGCTGGTGTTGATGGATCGTGGGATCGTCTCAGCCCCCGTGTTGAGCACACTGGTGCATCAACGGAAGGCCCATGGTTTGGCACGCCTCAAGGCAGGTCAGTACACCCATGCCGAGCAGGTGCTCTGTGATGGCAGCTACTTGCTCACCCTGCATCCGCTGGGGCTGCCCGCCGTGCAGGTGCGCGTGATCGAGTATCGCATCGAGCCGCGTACGGCCGAGCGCCTGGCACAGTTCCCGTCCTCCCAAACGTGCAACCGCGCCGATCCGACCCAGTTGCCTCGGCTGGTGACGACCTTGCTGGATCCGCAGCAAGCTCCTGCCGAAGCGCTCATCCTCTGTTATCATGAACGCTGGGAGATCGAAGCAAGCATCGATGAACAGAAAACCCATCTGCGCTTGAGCGACCAGCCCATGCGCAGTAAGGAGCCGGGCCTGGTGCGCCAGGAACTCTATGGCCTGCTCCTGGCACACTATACCGTGCGCTGGTGGATGCATCAGTCCGCCCGAGAGGCTGACTTGGGCCCTGATCGCCTCAGCTTCACGCATGCTGTCGAGGTCTTGGACACGGCTTGCTATGAGTTTGCCCTGGTCGCGCGGGAGCAACTCCCCCGGCTGCAGGAGCGACTCCTGGCGGATCTGCGGGAACCGGCCACACTACTACCCCCACGCCGCCTCCGCTTTTACCCACGCGTCGTCAAGCGCGCTTATTCCTCGTTCCATCGCAAGCGACCGGGACAGCAGGGCTTCACCCTCAAAAAGCAGACCTTCAGGCACATTCTTCTTATATAAATGGCATTGCCCCCTAGGTCGGTCATTTTTTAGGGGAGACAATGAACCGTCTTCCCCGCTTTGGAGCGAAAAACGCTCCAACCAGCGCGCTTATTCTGCATATATTTATTTATAGGAGCCTGATCCAAGGGAAGGCACGTTCTGCCAAAGTGAGAAGTATTTCTCCCTCTCGATCTTAATCGTTCAGGTCAAGGGGAGGTACTGTTACCAAAATTCTTTGTCCCTATTCTACCTGCCAGACCCGCACCGTCAAATCAGTACTCCCCGAAGCAATACTCGTGCTATCAGGCGACCAGGCTAGCGCAGTCACGATGCTAGTATGGCCCTGATAGGTGAAGACAAGTTTTCCTCCGGCGGCTTTCCACACCTGCACCGTCCCATCAAGACTTGTCGAGGCGATGTATCTGCCATCAGGCGACCAGGCTACGACCTTCACAGCATCACCATGGCCATAGTAGATAAAAACATTGCCTCCAGTGGTTGCATTCCAGATCTGCACTTTATGATCATCGCTTCCTGAGGCGATGCGCTTACTATCGGGCGACCAGGCCACCGCATTGACTGGCCCTGCATGGCCATGGTAGGTGTAGATGTGATTCCCTGTAGTGGCATCCCACACCTGTACTGTATGATCATCACTTGCCGAGGCGATTTGCCTACCATCGGGTGACCAGGCTACCGCTCTCACTATGTTAGAATGACCTTGATAGGTTAGCAGGCGCTTCCCTGTGGTGGCATCCCATACCTGTACCGTCTTGTCCCAGGAACTAGAGGCAATGCGTGTACCATCGGGTGACCAGGCTAGAGCTGTCACAGTATCCGTATGACCTCGATAGGTGAACATATAAGCCCCTGTGGTGGCATTCCATACCTGCACTGCTCCATCCTGGCTGGCCGAGGCGATGCTCTTCCCATTAGGCGACCATGCTACCGCCGTCACAAGGCTCTTATGCCCTCGATACGTCAGCATGTGGCCTCCAGTGGTGGCATCCCACACCTGTACTGTCTCATCCTGACTTGCCGAGGCGATACGCTTGCCATCGGGCGACCAAGCTACCCCGGTTACTATATTCGTGTGGCCCTGGTAGGTGTATACTGTACCGCCAAAGCTTATGAGAACATTTCCGGCTGGTATACCTTTGATATTAAGCGTGCTTGTTGAAGAGTCATATGTCCAGTTAGTAAGCGGTGAACCATTGACAGACACCGCGGTAGGTCGTTTTGTCGCATAGATCTTGGCTCTGGACGTGAGCGCTATCGGATCATTCTGGAATTGAAGATATGTATGGTTATCGGTACTGGCTGCCAAGGCTTCTCCGTCTGTCCCGGTTACATACATATTGCCGATACGTGAGGGCGTACTGGTCATGCCCAGGGTGATTGTTGTATTTTCCGTTACCAGTCTCTTGCCTGAGATAAAATAGCTCGGGTATGTAGCGCCGTTCACCCGAATGGAAGATATATAGGTATTACGGGTTGAGTTATGGTTAGCCTGAATAATTGTATCTTTTATCCCATGTATGACTGCAGTGGTAACGGATGGGCTGGTGATGGCCCACTGCGCACCCGGCGCTTGAATCGGATATAAGCCTAATATGGCTAAAACTATCGCACTAGCATTATCCGTATAGTAAACACCTGATCCTGTCCACCAACCTTCCCACATATTAAGGGATTTGAATTGCGGAACAAACCTGTTACGGGTTATATCTTGAGCAGTAGACGGGCTGTTGCTGTAAATCGGTAAAATTTGGTATGTTGGTTCATAGTCATTATAATCCTTATTGGGTGTTAAGAGTGTATTTATTTGCGAGGTCATGGTGCTGTCTCCATAAAGATCGGCCAGACCAAGAGGATCATGGACGACATCAAATGCATACTTTTTGTCTGACCCCTCGAAGAAACCCGTGTTCTTCGCAGCCCATGAACCATCGGAGTTTTTTCCACGAAATACCTTGTTGGCCGCATCCCAGTTATGCTTATAATTCTGCCCGCGGCCAATATACTGGTTAAAAGTTGCCTTATCTCCCAGGACATTAGCCAGCAGAGCCAATCCTTGTACATCAGTAGAAAATTCCAATCCACGTGACATATACTCACTAGAGCCACCATTAGCCGGTATATACCCTTTCGTTAAATATTGGGATTTATAAGTATAGTTATTAGTATTTCCAAAAGTATCTGCGGTAGAATTTTTAGCTTTAATATAATCCTCCCCTGTCACACCCTGAAGATAAGCGCGAAGAAACATTCCGCCAAAGAACCCCCACTGTTGATCATTCCAACATCCAGTACAGTATGGATCCCAATTACCTAACATAACTTTATTAAGGTCGTATTGAGCCTGGTAGGTATGTAAGATATCTGCCATTAGAGCGGGATCGATGAGTGACAGGAGAGCATACACATTACGCGCCACATCAAATTGGCAGCGGAGAAAACCACTCCAAACATATGCCCAACCTGCACTTGAACCTAAGGTCAAAATAGGACTACCAAAAGCAGCAGCATAAGGAGCATAAGGAGAACCATCCGTGGCATTTATAATATTCGCATACACCGTGTATAATCCTGTGTATAACATTTGTTTGGTGAGCTGATCGGCGTTTTGTACATCGATCTTGCCCAGCCTGGCATTCCATGCGTCCTTTAATCGCTGTGAGGCGGCAGCAAAGTTGAAATCTGAAAATTCATGCGTGAAAAAC
>JBKPBA010000491.1:0-3133 GCA_046726675.1 Chloroflexota bacterium | reverse complement strand
ATTGATGCTACGCTTGCGAAGGTCGAGTCTCTAGGTGGCAAGACCGTCTTGCCTAAAACCGAGATTCCTCAAATGGGCTGGTGGGCCGTTTTCAGCGATCCGGCAGGCAATCGGATCGGGCTTTTCACTGGTATGGGGCATGAAGCCTGAGATCTTCGGCTCATTACCGGGTATCCTCTCTGCTTGTGTAAGTAAGAGAGGATATTTTTTGTCCGCAAAGAATTTTTCTAAACATGCTAGCCTTAATGCCTTAATATCCCGTTCTCCCAACGTATATACGATTGCTGATCTGATTTTTGATGCATCTGTCTATGGTAGAATGAAGCTGTGCATTGTAGTGTCCATTATCCTGCCCATAAGCGCTTTGATCATTGATTCGTCAGATGAAAGAATTATCATGGAACAACGATTTGTATTCGACACCAGTGAACATAATAGGTTAATGAACGATGGTGATGCCTGGCGGCGATGGGGGCCGTACCTGAGCGAGCGTGCCTGGGGTACTGTACGCGAAGATTATAGCTCTGATGGTAACGCCTGGGAGTATTTATCTCATGATGCAGCCCGATCAAGAGCTTACCGATGGAACGAGGATGGGTTGGCTGGAATTAGCGATGATAAAGGGCAGATGTGCTTTGCTATTGCTCTCTGGAATGGCCATGATCCAATTCTCAAAGAGCGCCTGTTTGGTCTAACAGGACCTCAGGGAAACCACGGCGAAGATGTTAAAGAGGTGTATTTTTACCTTGATAGTACGCCAACTCACAGCTATATGCGTATGCTGTACAAATATCCGCAGGCAGCTTTTCCCTACCAACGACTCATCGATGAGAATAGGAGGCGTAGTAGGAAAGATCCGGAGTATGAGTTGTTAGATACAGGTATTTTTGATGACAATCGCTATTTTGATGTGTTTGTAGAATACGCCAAGGCTGCTCCTGAGGATATTTTGATCCGTATTAGGGCTATCAATCGTGGGCCAGAGCCTGCTGTACTGTATCTGCTGCCTACCATCTGGTTTCGCAATACCTGGTCCTGGGGCATCAATGAAAGGTGTCCTCTTCTAAGGCAAAGGGAGGTGGATGCGCAAAATGGGCATGGTAAATCTGGCGATGAGCGCGATAAATCACGATCCTACGTGTTGATAGAGGCACAACACCCAATCCTGGGCGACTATCACCTGTATTGTGAAGCAACCATGCCATCCGATGATGTACTTTTCACCAATAATGACACAAATATGCTGCGTCTATTTGGTGTTCCTAACACTACGCCTTACGTCAAAGACGCCTTTCATGAATATCTTGTTCATGGTAATTCACTAGCGGTCAATTCGGCACATGTAGGCACGAAAGCTTGTGCGCTATATATGCGAACAATCGCTGCTGGTGCGTCATTCACCTGGCGTTTGCGACTCACTAAAGTAAAGAACCCCGATGATGAACGCGGAGTCTTTGCCTCACCTTTCGCTGACTTCGAATCGACGTTCAGATTGCGCCTGCGGGAAGCTGACGAGTTTTATACAGCTCTTCAACCAGCTCACCTGGACGAGGATCAGCGGCGCATACACCGCCAGGCACTGGCAGGGATGCTTTGGAATAAACAGTTCTATCACTATATTGTTGAGAAGTGGTTACAGGGTGACCCAGCTCAACCTCTCCCTCCGGCCAAGCGCAAGCAAGGACGCAATCGTGAATGGCGGCACTTGTACAATGAACGGGTAATGTCGATGCCGGACAAGTGGGAATACCCCTGGTATGCCTCCTGGGACCTGGCGTTTCACTGTATCCCGTTCGCTCTCATCGATAGTGGCTTTGCAAAGAGCCAGCTTGATCTGCTGATGCGGGAATGGTATATGCATCCCAATGGACAGCTTCCAGCCTACGAGTGGGCATTTGGTGATGTCAACCCACCCGTGTTTGCCTGGGCAGCCTGGCGCGTCTACAAAATTGACCAGGAGCAAACCGGGTGTGCGGATCGCATGTTTCTGGAGCGTATTTTTCACAAACTACTCCTCAACTTTACATGGTGGGTCAACCGTAAGGACTCCGAGGGTAAAAATGTCTTTCAAGGCGGATTTCTTGGACTTGACAATATCGGTGTCTTTGACCGCAGCGCACCTCTGCCAACGGGCGGCTACATTGAACAGAGTGACGGCACTAGTTGGATGGGCATGTTTAGCTTGAACATGATGACCATAGCGCTGGAACTTGCACTTTCCAATCCTGTCTATGAGGATATCGCGTTAAAGTTTTTTGAGCATTTCCTGGCTATTGCTGCAGCGATGAACAATATAGCTGACGAAGGGATCAGGCTCTGGGATGAGGAAGATGAATTTTTCTATGATGTACTCCATTTGCCAGACAATACATATCACCCAATCAAGATTCGCTCACTCGTTGGACTGATCCCGTTATGTGCGGTAGAGGTGCTCGAACCACATGTACTTGATGCTTTACCCTCCTTCAAATACAACCTGACATGGTTTCTCAACTATCGACCCGATCTGATGCGCCTGGTCTCTCACTGGCAGCAACCTGGGGCTGGTGAACATCGTCTAGTGGCTCTGGTGCGGGGTCACCGGATGAAACGCCTTCTCAAACGCATGCTCGACTCTACTGAGTTCCTGAGCGATTACGGTATTCGTGCTTTGAGTAAGTATCATGCAACACATCCCTATGTGTTACCAGTCAATGGTGTTACCTATAGTGTTCAGTACGACCCGGCTGAGTCGCGCTCTGAACTGTTTGGCGGTAACTCAAACTGGCGTGGCCCAATCTGGTTTCCTCTTAACTACCTGCTTATCGAGTCTCTCCATAAGTTCTATTATTACTACGGCTATGATTTCAGAGTAGAATGCCCTACTGGTTCAGGTCAGTATCTCAATCTGAAAGAAGTTGCTGTTGAACTATCACAACGCCTCATACGCCTCTTCCTGCGTGATGAAACTGGCCGTCGACCTTACAATGGGGATTATGAACTGTTACAACGTGACCCTCACTGGCGCGACTACCTTCTGTTCCATGAATTTTTTCACGGCGATAACGGCACGGGTCTCGGCGCATGCCACCAGACCGGCTGGACAGGGCTTGTTGCTATGTTGCTAGAGCAGCAAAGTAAAGTCGGAATAGAG
>JBKPBA010000490.1:0-6757 GCA_046726675.1 Chloroflexota bacterium | reverse complement strand
GGATTCAGCCCCACTCCATCAGCTAAAGGCACAGGCAGACGCACAAAAGGATTGCTAACAGTCGTAAGGACTATCAAAAGGAAGGTCTCGATGCCCATCAAGGTAGCCATCACGTAAGGCACAAGTACTGCGGGAGCACGTCTTGCAGTAAAGACAAATATTGCGGAGAAGATAGACAACATTAATGCCCAGTACAACAGAGAACCTTCTTGTCCACCATAAAAAGCCGAAGCGGTGTAGTACCAGGGCATAGCCAGATTTGAATGCTGCGCGACGTAGCTCACACCATAGTCATGTGTGAGAAATGAAGCGATCAAAGCGGCTGAAGCCAGTATCAGAAAAAAAGCAACAGACAGAGCACTTCGTTTGGTGCTGGCAATGAGTTGGGGTAATTCGCGCGTCGCGCCCAATATGGCTACGACCATCGTGAAGACGGCAAATCCTAAAGCAAGTATGAGCGAGATGATGCCTAAATCGGAGAAATACACGCTAAAACCTTTTCCTCTCGTCTTGCCTGACCCGTAGGGTAGCTGCCTTTCGTTCGACCTGACTGCGAAGCAGTAGCCGCGCATGCGGCGTTGGTCGAACGGGCAAGAACAGCGCAGCAGCGTTGGCAAGGCGGGTTAGGGCCATAACCTATGGCCCCGGTGTCGCAGCTTGAAACTTTGATGGGCATTTTGCAAGTAGCGTTTGAGCCTGAAATGGGCCCTGACCTGTATAATGGCCTTCTACAACTACCGTAATGCCAGGGTGAAAGATATCGGGCACAATGCCGCTATAGACGACGGGAAGCGCATGCTCGCCATCTGAAATCACAAAACTAATTTGTTTCTGCTGATCGTTGTGTACAATCGATCCCGCTTGAACGACACCAGCTACACGAACCGACTGTGAACTACAGATAGAGCATTTTTTTAGTTCAGAAACGGTAAAATAGTAAACAGCATTAGCCTGGGTATTAGCATATACGAGATAGATTACAGCTCCCAGTATAGCAAGTCCTCCCAGGATGAAGCTGATCGGCAGCCTCCGACGCCGGCTCGGTATTGGTTTTTCTTCTTCCTGTGACACACTCACAGCAGTTTGCATGTTGTGACCTTCCAATAGCCTGACTTTACACATTAACAAAATAACCCGGACAGCCGTAGAAGCCGATTTATCGGCCCTCCTCGGCTGTTCCTAATATCCACTGGACAGCCGTAGGAGCCGATTTATCGTGCTCACCGCCGATTTATCGGCCCTCCTCGGCTGTTCCTAAGATATCCAGATGAAATAGTTTAAGAGCATGACCGGGTCTTTATATTGGTGCGATAGTTGCCTCGAACATTCCGTTAAGGAGCGCACCCAGTAAAAAAACCAGTATTCCCAGGGCTAGCATTAGTTGCGGCGCGGCCTTGGAGAAACGCGTCGTACGCTTTGCCAGCCGGCGTATATTACTCTGCCCAAGATAGATTGCTAACACAAACATACCCAGCGCGGCACTAATCTTTATGCCTAAGACCGCCAGATAAGGCCAACCCAGAGATGTTGTTGTCAGGCGGTCAAACATCAGATAAGCGCCACTCAGTAAAAGCACTCCCACACAAATATTGACCATACGCCGGAAGAGAGTTGCAATCTGCGAGGATACTTCAGGCGCAGGCCCTCCGATACGTAATGCCGGCAAAACTACAGCAAGATATAGGACACTGCCACCAACCCAGGCAGCCGCGGCCAGTAAATGTGCCGTCCGAACAATCAAACGAATTTCAAACATCAAGTTACCTGGCAACGAGATTTTTAGAAACACAACCCATTGGCACGTACTTAAGGTACTGTGCTCGGCTTTTCCAGGGCGGGGGCAAGCCCCGCCCCTACATTTCCCTATTATCGAGAAATCAATTGCAGGTTGCTCTGAAATGTCTGCTCGGTAAGCTCGGATATTACTCTGCTGACTACCACTCCCTGACGGTTAATAAAAAGGGTTTCGGGCGTTGCTGTTACTCCATAGCTAATTGCAGTTGAGCCACTCGCATCTAAAACGTTTGGGTAAGTGACACCATATTTTTTTAAAAAACTCAATCCATCGCTTTTGATATCCTGAAAATCGATGCCAATAAATACAACACCTTGAAGCTTAACTCTCTGCCACAGAGACTGCAAGAGATGCGCTTCATTCATACACGGCAAGCAGGTCGAGTTCCAGACATTCAATACAATAGGCTTTCCCTTGAAGTTAGCCAGGGATATTGGCGCACCAGGGTGCAGGTTTAGCGCATCCAACGTAAAATTTGGTGCGGGATGTCCTATCAGCGGATCATTAGCATTTGTCTGACTCAGGCCTTGAGGAGCATTTTGAGCAGGCGTCAGCAATTGTGTCCAAAGAAAAGCAAGCACTGCGACGTTCAACAGAGTTACAAGGGTAAATATTGTAATGCTGCGTTTCCGTGAAGCCTTTCTCTTTGGACCTGGTATTTGTTTTTCCGCTTGTAAGATTACAGGCTCCGTACTTTTGGCTTCCATGCTTCCTAATTGTTTCCCACAGGTTAGATGATACCAGACTGATTATTGTGCCTGGGCCTGATATCTGACTTACAGCCTGGGAAGCATTCCTTACAAGAACCTGAACATTCAGAGAAGCTCGGTATACTCATTTAAACGGCTAACGACTCAGGCTCGGCCTTTGTGCCGAGTGTCCACCATAATAAGGCAATGAGTATAATGAGTAGACCCAACGCGCTAATAGTGATTTGTGTCATCAGGCCAATAAATGTGAGGACCAGGCCAGCAGCAGTGATAAGAGGCCAGATACTTGGAGTCGAAGTTACAGAACGCTTGGCAAGCAGTCGTTCCTGTCTGGAAGCAACGCTACTTACTTTACTTGTGTCTTGTATCTGCTCAATTGTCGTATGTAGAGTACGTGCATCAAATGGCTTGGCCAGGCAAGTTACGCAGGTCTGCGGACTATTCTGATGGCTCCCACTTGTTACCAGGCAGTCCCAGGCCAGAATGACCAGAGGTATGGTAGAAAAGTACGAATGCGACTGTATCGTTGAAAGAAGAGTGTGATTGCTTCCTGCTTCACCGTCAATATCAAGCACTACAACATCCAGCAGTTGTGATTCGAGAGTGGGTATATTTGTGGGAGAACTGGCTTCAATTACATGCATACCACGATATTGTAAACCAAGGGTAATCAATCGCCGCAATGATTTATCGGCTTCAACCAGGAGTACCGTATGCCTTGTTCCTTGATGCATGTCAACCTCTCGTAATTAATGTCGTGAAATTTCTTTGACGAGATCATACCTCCTTCACATTACGATTGCTTTGATGAAAGCGATCAATCCCTTACAACGGCCTGAATAGAATGGATAATGAAAGCGTTATTCTCCGTTACAGGAAAGTACCAGGTTTTGGTTAAGAATTCTTAACCAAAACCTGGTACTTTCCTGCTATCAATCGAGCACAGTATGCAAATGTATTGATTACGCTGTGGTAATATCGCAACCAAATCAACTATTCAATAAATATCAAAATGTTTCACTTCAGTCTACAGTGTTTCATCTGTAGCTGCCTCTTTATCAATATAATAAGCGCATTGTCAGAGAACTGAAAAGATTTGTGTTTGATGCAGACTCTGCTAATGGTCTGCTACAAGACAAGTGCTTCCGGGGTTTACCTGTGTGAAGCAAAGAGAACAGGTAACTATTTAAGGGTGTGACGCGCAGGATTCGACGACATTGAGACGAGATGCTTCCACAATTGTGTGAGCTTAGCATTGCTGTGCCCAAAAAGGTTTTTTTCGGTGCTCACACCGCATAGCATGCAGGGATTTTAAGGAAAAGGTAGGTAATTATGCGAAAGCTACGACGTAGTCCTTTCAGCCCTCGATCGACACATCGCAGGCGGTTCTCGCCATTAATATTGGCTGGTGTGGTTGTATCACTCACTATATCGTTCATAGGAGCGGGGGCCTTCTTGCTTCCACATATAGGATCGCATGCTGCGGGCGGGGAAGAAACTGTAAATATGGATTGTACTCTCATTGTCCCCCCTAATCCATTAACTGCACAAGGTCTGGCAACACCATATCAATTGACTGCTACAGACCGCGACCAGGGACCATGTAAGGAGTCGAACCCCAAGCAGGCTGTTTTTGTCCAGGGAGCGGTCATTGACCCTGCAACGGGGCATATTGCTATTTACAATCCACTTGTGATAGACAAAGGCACACAGCCAGCAGTTGCTCCCGTGGTACCACAACTCCCTCCCGGAGGCATCGTCGCGTTATGGGGTGGAGGCAACGACAATAATACCACATTGCGTGGTATGGAGGGCAGTCTGGGAGAGGGGCATTGTGTGAATGGTCTCAATGGCTCGATCTTCGGTCAGGTCTGGTATTGTAATGCACCTGCATTTTTCCAGGCAGCCAATCAGGCTATTGCCGCTGGCAAACTGGTGCCTCCACCGCTGGGAAAAGCGAAGGATGGAATGCCTTGCCCCACTGTGCGGGATTTCTCCGTGGTTGACCAGGACCAGAGTGACAATGTGACCACAGATTACCTTGTGACAAGCACAGGACAAACCGCACAAATGACCGCGGCCAACGTCGCTGCATTGCCGAATGCCACAAGAGCTGCAAATGGCAGTGATAATCGTCTGCTGGACAGTTTTATCGATGCCGCTCTCGGCTGTACTCCGTGGATGGCTCCCGATCTGGCTGATCCAGGCAAAATGGTGACCGCCCAGCCGCTCAACGAACTTCAAGCCGCAGCTCACCAGGCTACTCCGGTGGCACTGGTA
This sequence comes from Chloroflexota bacterium, assembly GCA_046726675.1. GTDB lineage: Bacteria > Chloroflexota > Ktedonobacteria > Ktedonobacterales > Ktedonobacteraceae > DATMNR01. The sequence continues at coordinate 1,972 of JBKPBA010000490.1, read as the reverse complement.
CCGAGTCGCGACCCGATGGTCCTGGTGAACAATCGGAGCAACCTGGATAAGATTAATGCCTATCGTGTGGGAGTCGATCAGCTATTGGCGCAGAATCTACAGGCTGCGAATTCACGTCTCTACTGTACAAATCTGCTCGCCATCGCACCGCAGCGCATGATGCAAGACGCTCAACTGACCAGAGCAATCCCTGCACCTGACCCGGCAGTAGCAAACACACTTTTTACCTTTCTTGCGCAACGATTTGTAACTTCATATGAAGCTAATGGCCTCAACTGTATGAAATTGTTGAGGCAGCATGATCCTATTAAAGTGAAGACCGACGAAAATGGCGTGGCGGTTGATGCAACCATTAATGGTAAAACGATTTCCACACCGGTTGACTGCTCGATTAATGGCACGGTAATGGTAGGATGTTCAGGTACTACCACTATCAACGGTCAATCGTGTTCGTTTGTGTACGATAGAAATGCACACCAGGTGAAAATTACCTGTCCGGCAGAATGAGCAATCTTAAAGCGGCCATCCACCATATTTCTCAATCACTGCATCGATTTCGTTCATCAAATTGCTTGTCTCTGCCAGTATGGCAACAATTTGTTGATAATGAGCCACTTCGTCATCACTCAACTTTCGACCTTTACGATCTTTCAACCATTTCCTACATATCTGGTAACCACCAATTGAGAAGTTCCAGGATTCTGACGGTACGCCATCAAAGTATTGCATCGCATTGATCCATACCTGTCCTTTCACACCTCCTGATTTTTGCTCCGCAAAAATAGACGTCTCCTTGCATTCAGCCTGAGCGTAGCTAGCTGCGAATGCAGCGTTGGCTGAATGGATATCAAGTCCGCCAGCGTCGTTGGAGGTGTGGCTATAGAACCGTCCTTTATCTTTATCCTGGCTCTGTGTTTTATAGCATACTTCGACTACATTATTAATCCCTGGAACGGGAAAAGCTGAAATCGGTTGCATATGCTGCTCCATCAAGTGCAAGCTAACCAATCTGTCCCCTAGAGAACATAACGCACGAAAGAGTGCGACATTTGAAGTCAGAGGCAAGCGTGGAAAGTCAATCTTGAGAAAAGGTGCATAACGCTTGCGATAGCTTGGGGAATAGAAAATGGCGTACATATAGGCAAAGATATCCTCCGGGCCAAAGGTATGATGAAGATCACCACGGCCATTCGGTATCCATCTGATTCCTAATCGCGCAGTGCAATCCACTATGAAATTGACCGCCAGGTTCGCTTTGCGAATACCTGGAGTGGCATAGTCATAGAGGTATAGCGGAAAGAGGTTATTTCCGCCTCGCCTGTACAGGTTGAACTCAGTAATATAACGTGTACAAAATGCAATATCCCACTCATCTTGATCGATTACATGTCCTGCTCGCCCAATAGCCAGTCCAATATTTGTCCCGTCCAACATATGGCGCATCACGCGCTTACGCCTGTGTACTGCGACATAGCGGTTGAAGATCGTCCAACGCATGTCAAAGGGACGGTAAAGAATCTCTGTGATATCTTGATGCCATGTGTTTTGCTGCAATTGGCTTTTTGCTACAGGATACTGCCACTGATTCTGAGAGCATAAGCGGAAAAGCTGTCGCGCTTCTTCTTCGGTCTCAGTCGAGAGAAAGCGCTCAATTTTGGCACATGCCTCATTTTTAGTCCAGGAAATGGCGAACTGATCGTGGCAGGTCACAACTCCAGGAGCAGGGTCGCCATTTGGTCGGAAAATATCGGCTACGCTCCATCCTGTTTTGTATTCTGCTAAGCAGTGACTCTCTTGCGGCGTGAAGAGATAGAATGGAGCCTGGGGGTTGAGTACCGTCCATTGCGTACTAGCAAGATTGTGCTCAGCGAGCCAGGCATATTTACCACCCGTTAGAACGCCATGTCCCTGAGCATCAAGCTCGTAGACTTCTCGAAGACCCCACAAGTCAGCATGGTGAACTGTAGCAAAA
>JBKPBA010000489.1:0-2893 GCA_046726675.1 Chloroflexota bacterium | reverse complement strand
TGTTTATCCAGCGCTTCGCTCGAATTCAAATAACTATCTTTGTTCATATGGCCTGCCCCTTATGTACGTGATATAAACTCATACATAGATGAATAGACTGCTTCTATGTTGAGCGATATTTCTGCTCAGTGAGGTAATGTGAAGTAGAGATCCTAAGCTGTAAAGGAAGGACAAATCCGGCGCAATGTATATAGAATAGCCCTACATAACTCGTCCAAATCTGCTATACTTTCATCTAATGGAAAGTGTTATCAGAAATGTTCAGGTATGCAGGTAAGCTAATTTGCTTGTGCGAATAACCTTACAGACTTAGAGGATCAATGATGGTGAAAATGGCCTGGAGCATGCGTGGAAGAGCAGAAAAGCGGACGAGCATTGAAGGACAATAGTAGACAACGCTTGAATAGATATTGTGCAGTTTGTATCATTTTACATGCCCTCCTGTTGTAACTCTATTCCCCACAACTCTTAGGGCACCATTGTCTAAGAGTAACATGTATCAAGTATCATTGTATGTAAAGCATCTTGTATTGTCAATAGTTGAATAGTGATCTTATCTGGCCTGCCTTATTGCAGCCCTGACCAGTCTAATCTCTTCATAAGAATACTCATCGCCCAGATAATCCTTGACGGGTTTCAGACGATCGTCACCAATTTGATGCAGCGCATCGACTATCACGTCATAATGCTCCGGTCGTATCAACCTATCAATATCAATAGCTTCGCCTGCCTCTGCAAGCTCGACGAGATGGTTCAAAATAGTTATCGGCTTGAGATTGCGCTCCATCGCTATCTCTTCCACACCTAATCCTTGCTGGTACAATGCCAGTGTCTGCTGGCGTGTACCGACACTGGTAGCTAAAGTAGGGGCAACAATCGTCGTTCTTTGTGACTCGATGTCCATCTTCAAGTTATGCGACAAACAGTAATCTCGAATCTCGTCAGTGAAGGCTGTGAAATAAGCCGCCAGTTTACTGCTACCGACTCCTGGAATCTGCGCGAACTGCGATCTGCTTTGTGGCCGCCGCTGAGCCATATAACGCAAACTCATATCTGGGAAGACAACGTACGGCGGTACGTTCAGCTCGTCTGCGATTTGTTTGCGTAGAGCGCGCAGGCGCTGGAATAATTCCTCCTCGTCAGGCTTAAGAGCAAGTGTATCATCGCTCTTGACCTGGCGTTTTTGCGCAGGTTTCATTGGCGCAGCAATCTCAACTGTGCGTTCCTTCCTCAGTACCTCCCAGGAAAGCTCATTCAATCTGAGTACCGGATAGCCATCGGTTGTTTCGGTTAATAGTCCCTGGTGTATAAGGGCGCGACCAATACGTTGCCATTCACCGGCGCTCTGATCTTTCCCTATCCCATAGATTGGTAGTTGGTCATGGTGATAATCACGGATCTTCTGGGTATTTGCACCACGCAACACGTCGATAATCTGGCGAAACCCAAAACGTTGCCCTGTCTTCGCGACAGTGAATAGAAATTTCCGGGCATCGCTGGTCCGATCTTCCGAAGCTGATGGGCGCATGCAATTGTCACAGTTGCCGCAATTCTCACCACGTAGCGTTTCACCGAAGTAGCCAAGAAGCACACGGCGACGACATGTGCTACTTTCGCCGTAAGCTACCACTTGCTGAAGCTGTTGGCGAGCGATACGCTGCTCCTGCTCGTCAGTCTTTTGAGCAATCATAAACTCAACCTTGACCCGGTCACCGTGGTTGAAGAAAATGATGCACTGCGCGGGTTGACCATCACGTCCTGCTCGCCCCGATTCCTGGTAAAAGCCCTCAAGATTGCGTGGCAGGTCGTAATGAATGACTGCGCGTATATCTGGTTTGGCTATACCCATACCGAAGGCGATGGTCGCCACTAAGACGGATACATCGTCGCGAATGAAGCGCGATTGGTGCTCTCGACGTTGCTCGTTGGTCATACCCGCGTGGTAAGAGAGCGCACGAATTCCGTTGTGTCTCAGAGCCTCGCTTAGTTCATCGACACTTTTGCGACTCTGGCAATAAATGATTACTGGTGCATCTGGCTGCTCGCGCAGCAGTTGTACTAACTCACCAAATGAACCTTTGTTTTTTTGGCGAACTTCATAGTAGAGATTGGGCCGGTTGAAACTAGCGATATGAATATGGGGATCGCTTAGCCGCAGTTGCTCCAGAATATCCTGGCGAACTCGTTCGGTCGCTGTTGCCGTCAAGGCCATCATAGGAACATGTGCATAACGCGTGCGCAATTGTCCCAACTGCCTGTATTCCGGGCGAAAATCGTGTCCCCATTCACTTACACAGTGAGCCTCATCTACTGCTAACAGTGATAAACCCACGTTGCGCTCAACCTTGTCTAAAAACGATAGGAAGTTCCCGCTTACAAGTCGCTCTGGAGCCACGTACAGCAACTTTAGCCTGCCATTCAAAGCTGCCCGTTCTCTCTCAAATCGTTCCTCGGTACTCAGCGAGCTATTGACGAAAGTGGCAGCAATGCCGTTCGCTCTCAAGCGATCTACCTGATCTTGCATCAGTGCGATCAATGGCGAGATCACAATGGTAAGTCCGGGCATCAACAAAGCTGGAAGCTGGTAGACGAGCGACTTTCCCCCACCTGTAGGCATCAAAACAAACGCATCATACCCCTTCAGTGCATACTCAATGATCTCGCGTTGTCCCGCCCGAAACGACTCATGCCCAAAATACTGTTTAAGCGCCTGCTCAATCTTATCCAAAGTTAAACGGTTCCTCACTCATACGTAATGTCTTATGATGATATACCATACTCATACAGCTCTTGTACGCAAAGTAGGAACATCAGGGCGATCAACAGGTATATTCTCGGATATAGTAATGCAGATTAACACAAGAATCCGATCAACCGTAGGTGCCGATCATGC
>JBKPBA010000488.1:0-3306 GCA_046726675.1 Chloroflexota bacterium | reverse complement strand
GAGCCGATCGAAGAGCTGGAGCAGGCGCACCTGCCACTGGTGCTGCTGTTGCTGGACCCACTCGTCAAAGCCAGTCTCCTCACGCAGCCAGAAGCCGTCGAGGAAGGGGCCACGCACTAAGTGGAGGGCGTACTGGAACTGGCTGAGCAGGGCGGCGCGCTGGTGCTCAGTCTGGACTGCTTGGAGCCGCAGGGCCTGGTAAGCCTGCTGCACCACGTTCAGGTCCAGCTCCAACGGGGCTTGCGGGTTCAGGCCGAGCAGCTCATGCTCAATGAGCAGATGGTTGTGCGGGGAAAGCGAGGCGTCGGAGTCAGCAAGCAGGCTACGTAGCAGTGTAAGAGCAGTGCGCAAGCCCGTCCGAGCAGCGTGGGGTTCACTGTCGGGCCACAGGAAGGCAGCTAGCCTGCTGCGGGAATGCATGCCTCCTTCGACCGCCAGGTAGAGCAGCAAGGCCTGCGCCTTGCGCAAGGAAAAGGTGAGGCGGCTGCCGTCATGAAACACTTCGGGGGCGCCAAGCACGGCCAGACGTAACAGGCTCATGGCATGTTCTCTTCATACATAGGATAACGGATACGACGAACAGTTCCTCACAAGCTCAGCCTCGCCTCCATACACATATACATGTATGCGTTGCGGTCATGCTGTCAGGCGATCAAGCGCTCTGCTAAGCAAGAGGAAAATCCGTTGTTCACTGTTCCTGACCGCTGTAGAGTTATCGTACCATGTGAGATTGTTCGAGGGCAAATTACAACCATTGCTTCACGGAACCTCTTGCTCTGGCAGCAATTTGCCCTGCTATGGAAGGGCTTCTCGTTCTTGACACTGCTCTTCACGTTTTCTTGACGCTTCCTGGTCATACTAGCATCAGAGAGGACGAGAGGCAGCCGGTTGTGGAACGCGTCGAACCAGGCGGGATGCACACAGAGAGCAAATAAAGGAGTGTTGTTTTATGGCGCAGCTACAGATCGTCTACCTCCTGCGACCAGGAACCCAGGAGCAGTGGCGACGCCTGTACCAGGAGATAGCGGAATCACGCAGAGAGGAGTTCGAAGCGTCCTGTCGACACATGGGGATTACCCAGGTGCAGGTCAGGCTGGTGCAACTACTCCACGCTGACCTGATGCTCGTGACCCTACACACGCAGGAGCCGCAACAGATCTTGCAGGAACTGGCGACCGCAGAGCGTCCATTTGAGCGCTGGCTGCGAGCACAGCTTCAGGGCTTGCTTGGATGGAATGTGCTGGATGTAGTGAGTGGACTGCCTGACCCGCCAAGTGACCTGATCTTCACTTGGGGTCCATAGCTTTCGTTCAAACGCTACCGATTGGCTAAATGCTTGCAGAGTGCACTTGCTGCGTAACCATCACCGATTTGTCCTGGAGTGAGGTAGAGCAGAGCGAAAAAGGTGGAGCAGATATGCGTTTAAGCAACGGTGAACATTTTCCAACGATCACCGCTTCCCGTGTTGGAGGCGGTGAGATGACCATTCCCCAGGACCTGGCGGGTCGGTGGGCCGTGCTGTTGTTCTATAGGGGTCACTGGTGCCCGTATTGCCGCCAGCAGTTACTGGACTTTCAACGAGCGAAAGCGCAATTGAACGAGCTGGAACCGAGGTCGTCGCGCTCTCTGTCGATTCCCTTGAGCAAGCGCAGCAGACCGTCGAACGGCACAGACTCACTTTCCCGGTACTGTACGGCCTTGACGCTCGTGAAGCGGCAAAGATGATTGGAGCCTCCATCAACGAAGACCCGCTCTACCTGCAAGCAACCGGGTTTGTACTTCGGCCCGAGGGGACGGTTGCTGTAGCGGTCTACTCGAGCGGCGCGATTGGCCGCCTGGTTGCCGCCGACACCATCAATTACCTGAAATATTTGCAGAAAACGCAGTCACCAACTTGAGATGTGTTCACTTCCACGCAACAACACCTTGTCTTAGATCATTGTTCTTGATAGCGCAAAGGAGGAACGCAAACCATGTCAGAAGCATTTGAGTACCTCTCCCATGCCCGGCTCCTGTATTAAGACAGCTACCGCAATGCCTATCTCGGTGAGGTAGCCACACCCGTCGTGTACGGCGTCCAAGGGAAACTGCGCGAGTATTATGGGGCCAAAGAAGGTCCCCCCATCGCATCGACGTTAGATCACATTGTGGCTGCCGTCGCAGGCTGAATATATGGCACGCTTGCCGGCGCCCTGTCAGGGCGCAAGATTCCTTTTTGCGCAAGGGACTCGCGGTAGGAGGAGCAGGAGCCATCGGCGCCGGGCTGTTGGCTAATGGGCTATCGTTACCAGCCTTCGCCGAAGAACGAAGGGCCAGTCTCACACGGGGAGACGTGGCCATTCTCAGGCTCCTGGCCGAGCGCTATGAACACAAATCGGTGATGATTACCACCAACTTAGTCTTCAGTGAATGGGAGCGCATCTTTACAAAATCCGATGACCATCATGGCCGCAATCGACCGGGTGATCCACCACTGTGTGATCTTGGATATAATGACCGTGGAAAGCTATCGTGCGCAGCAAGCAAACCATCAGCATCAGCGAGAACTTGAGGATGTACAATCGGCAGTTCTAATTAGCCAATGAGTACTAAAATATTGCCCGCTAACACTGGCATTTTCGCCAGCCAGGCTCATAAGGAGAAGCATATGTCTCTCATGATTCAAGGGGTCAACGTCTACCTCACTGAGTGTGGCGTTGGTTCCCCAGTTCTCTTCCTGCATGGTGCTCCCGACTCGGCTGAGCTGTGGAGCGGCGTGATAGAGCATCTAAGAGATCACTACCATTATTTCGCACCTGATCTACCAGGATTTGGGCGTTCTACTGCCCCGCCCGATTTCTCCTGCTCCTTGGAGAATATGGCGCGTTTTCTTGACGAATTGATAGAAGGTGCTGCCATCCCAACACCGCTCACCCTCGTCGTCGCAGATTTTGGGGCAACCTATGGTCTCTCGTGGGCCGTGACTCATCCTCACAAGGTACAGCGCCTCGCCATTGTCGGTGGATCCAATTTTAGCTCACGCTATCGTTGGCACGGTACTGCTCGTCTGTTCCGCATGCCGCTACTTGGAGAACTCGCGATGGCAACCCTCACCCTTCCTACCTACGAAAAGACGATGCATCGCAATGCTCCCCTGCTGAGCTCGGAGTACGTCCGTGCGTCCTATGCCCTCTCTCTAGCAAAGCCTGAGACTCGTCGCATGATGCTGAAATTGTACCGTGGCGTCAATCCGCAGGATTTCATTGAGAGGGAAGATCGTCTCCATACCCTGACAGCTCATGTCCCCACCCTTGTGCTCTGGGGAGA
>JBKPBA010000487.1:0-4572 GCA_046726675.1 Chloroflexota bacterium | reverse complement strand
GGAGTGCTGCCTGCCTTCACAATCGTGATTAGTTCTATAGCAGCATGGCTACTCGGTATGCGCAATGCGATGATCACTACGTTATCGGAGGATTACGTATTAATGGCTGAGGCAAAAGGACTCTCCCAACGGCGGATTATGCTCACGTATGCTGCTCGCAATGCTATTTTGCCTAATATTACTGCCTTTGCACTCTCGCTAGGATTTGTCGTAAGTGGCGCATTGCTCACAGAAATCGTTTTTTCGTATCCTGGTGTTGGTTATGCACTCTATCAAGCCGTAGAGAACCTTGATTATGCTTTAATACAAGGTCTCTTTCTGATTATTGCAATTGCAGTCATTGGCGCGAACTTTCTGGCAGACCTGGTATATCTCGTACTTGATCCTCGTGTACGCCTGTAAAGGAAAGAGCATTTATGAGTATCCCTACACAAGAGGTAAGTCTACCCTCGCCTGATGTAAATGCGTTTTCGACCCAGGTGCATCACTTGCGTGATGTATGGCGCCTTATCAGGCTAAACCGCAAGGTAGCATTTGGTTTGGGTATATTAAGCTTTTTTGTACTTATCGCCATCTTTGGGCCGATATTTCTGAGGCAGGATCCTAATAGCTTCAGTTCAGATATACTCTCGCCACCATCAGCCTCACACTGGTTAGGCACAACACAAACAGGACAGGATGTCTTCCTCCAGCTTGTCGTTGGAGCGCGTACATCACTCATTCTAGGTTTTGTTACTGGACTCGTAGCAACGATCATCTCAGTCATTGTTGGCCTCAGTGGTGGTTACTTTGGCGGCTGGATTGATGAATTTCTCTCCCTGGTAACCAATGTCTTTTTGGTATTACCAGCATTACCATTGGCCATCGTACTGGCATCCTTTTTGCCCTACAAGGGTCCGCTAACGGTAGGCTTTGTGACGGTCATTACGGGATGGTCATGGGGTGCGCGTGTGCTGCGCTCTCAAACACTTACGATGCGCAATCGCGAATTTGTGGAGGCTGCCAAGGCGACCGGGGAGTCATCGCTGCGTATTATTTTCTTTGAAATTTTTCCGAATTTGATTGCAATTGTAGCGGCGGAACTCCTGGGAACCATAATCTATGCTATTCTTGCAGAGACGGGACTTGAGTACCTGGGTTTAGGGGATGTCACTACTACAAGTTGGGGAACGATGTTCTATTGGGCGGGCAACAATGATGCGTTGCTGTTAGGGGCGTGGTGGTGGTTCTTGCCTGCCGGGTTATGCATTGCTGTATTGGGAGCGGGACTAGCATTCATTAATTTCGGTATCGATGAAATAGCCAATCCACGTCTGCGTAAGGAGCCGAAACCAAAGTTTACTGAACTCGACAAAAAAAAGAGAAGAGCATGCCAAAGATGAATAATGATTGGCTGCTGTTATCTACTAAATAGTACACATAAGAGGAGCGATTAGCGTGGCTCGTATTAAATGGGCATATATTGGAGGAGGCAGTACCCGTGCTGCCGGTACTATGGCTTCATTTGTCCAGCAGGGAGAAAATTTCGATGGTTCTGAGGTCGTGCTTATCGATCTTAATGAAGAACATCTGAGGATCGTTCAGACAATCACACAGAAATTGGCGCGTGCAAAAGGCCTGGAATTAACCGTCACGATTACAACTAATCGACGACAAGGTTTGCAAGGGTGTGATGCAGTGTTAACGAGCTATCGTCCAGGGGGATTTGAAGCTCGCTATCTGGATGAAAGTATTCCATTGAAGTATGGTGTGATAGGTCAAGAAACCCAGGGACCAGGTGGGTTTTTTATGGCACTACGTACGATCCACGTAATGAAAGGGATCATTGAAGATATGGAGGCAGTGTGTCCGAGTGCCCGGCTCTTCAATTATACCAATCCGATAAACATTGTCTCTGAAGCTGTCACCCATCATACCTCTATTCCGACGATTTCATTCTGCGAGGGGCCTATCATGGATCATCTTAGATACGCTGAGGTGGCGGGATTGAATCCTGAAAAACTCGATGCGGTCTCGATAGGTCTGAACCATGGTTCCTGGTCGGTGCGCCATCTCTATGAGGGACAGGATTTCATACCCATGCTACAGTCTGCATACGAGCGTATGTGCAGGAATCCTGAAACACCGCTCTATGATTTACGTATGACCGAGTTGGCCTGCCGAATGGATTCGTTGCCAAATCACTACTTTCAGTATTACTACTTCAAAGATGAGATCCTGGCCGAACTGCAGGCTAAACCAACGACACGAGCACAGGATATCATGGAGATGATACCTGATTACTGGTCACACTATCGTGAACAGGCTGCAAGAGATGTTCCTGAACTCAATCCTGATCAATCACGTGGGGGTATACATGAATTAGAACTGGCTATCGATGTGATGGATGCCATTTATAATGACCGTAAAGAAGTCTGGTATGTCAACGTTCCCAACCAGGGGGCTATCTCAGACTTTCCTGACGATTTAGTGGTTGAGTTGGTGGGATACGTGGATCATAATGGTGTTGTGCCACTAGTGCAGGGGCATATGCCACGACAGGTAGTGGGCCTGGTGAAAATGCTTGGTGAGTACCAGGCTCTAACTGCCGAGGCTGCATGGAGTGGCGGCCGCATTGATGCTATTCGCGCATTAGCAAGCCACCCACTCGTTTTCTCTCTCTATAAAGCTGAGGCGATTTACGACGAAATGGCCGCCGCACATAAGCAATATCTACCTGAACGCTTACTTCGGTAGAGAGGGAGTTATAGAATATGCAATGTGTACTGGCAGTTGATGGAGGGAATACGAAGACAATCGCACTTGTAGCTTCCCTTGATGGGACTATTTTGGGAGCAGGACGTGGAGGATGCGGAGATATCTACAATGCCGGAGCCGGAACAGATTGGCAAGATTCTGCTGCTGCCGCCGTTGCTAATATAGAGTATGCAGTTCAAAGCGCATTGCAGGCTGCGCAGGTCAAAGCTTCGGATCTTGTGACAGGCGTCTTTAGCATGGCTGGTGCTGATTGGCCAGAGGATTTTGTTTATTTGCAGACTGAGATGAAGGCTCGAGAATTTGGGCGCACTATCCTTATTCAGAACGATGCTCTAGGTGTATTGCGTGCTGGTTCTGCTGATGCTACTGGTGTTTCGGTTGTCTGTGGAACAGGTGGAGCTACTGGAGCGCGAGCTCCTGATGGGCGTATTTGGCATTCAAGTACCTGGCAGAATCAAGTACAAGGTAGCACGCAATTAGGTCAGAAGACTCTGTATGCAGTATATCGTTCAGAGCTTGGCATTGAACCGCCGACAACACTCACGCCGCGTGTGCTCGACTTTTTTCACCTAAATACTGTTGAAGAAGTGCTCCATCTCTTTACCAGCCGCACGAAAAGAACTCCAAGCCGTGTTGATCAACTGACGCCTATACTTCTGGATGAAGCGCAAGCAGGTGATAGTGTCGCTTTGCGCGTGGTGCAGGAGCATGGCAGAGCGCTTGGTGATTACGCGTTAGCAGCAGCGAGACGAGTAGGTATCGAGGGAACGGCTTTTACGCTGGTGCTTGCCGGAGGAGTCTTTCGTCATCGCTCTTCGCTACTGGCGGATACGATCATCGAAAAAGTTCGCACTACTTCGCCTGATGTGCGACCCACACGTTGCCGCTTTGAGCCAGTTATAGGGGTTCTGTTTACTGCATTAGAAGCAGCAGGGGGCGCTGTTGATGAAGACCTGTTAGATAAACTTATCCTAACCATACCAGCTCCAACATTGTTTTCAACTGCTAAAGATTATTCGATAGACTGATCGGATACTCAAGACTCAACAAGGGATTGCTTTATCTTTCTGAGTGAGAGTATAATGGAGATGGTTTTACCTTGAATGTTGTTTAAAAGTAGTTCTTTTCAGTAGGAGGTTCTGTATGGAATCAACAACAAGGCAGATATCTCATGCGTATTGGTGGGCGATTGTACTGCGTGGAGTCATCGCGTTGCTTTTCGGCATTATGACGCTTATTTCGGTTCAATTTGCTCTCCTCTTTCTTGTTTACCTCTTTGGCGCATATGTACTGCTCGATGGTATCTTGGCCATCATCGTTTCGTTGCAGGAGCGTAGGTCCTCTTCTGGTTGGTGGGTACTGTTCCTGTTAGGAATTGTGGGTATCGTTGTAGGTGTGCTGAGTTTCATCCATCCTGGAAATGTTGCTCTGTTGATTTTTTATCTCGTCGCTGCCTGGCTCGTCATTTCTGGCCTCTTGGGAATAATTTCCGCTTTCTCGCTAAGAGCCGCTGGTATTGAGTGGTTGTTGGTGGTCATCGGAGTTATCTCCATCATAGTGGGCATCATCTTCTTCCTCCATCCAACTTCAAGCATTTTGTCGCTTGTCTGGTTACTTGGCGTTTTCGCGCTGGTGTATGGTATTATTCAGATTGTCCGAGCGATTCAGTTAAGATCGCTTCTTTCTGTTTAAACGCGCAATTTGAACGTGACCTCCTGGCTCAAACCTGAATTCTGATTAGAACAGGTTTGAGCTTTTTTGGTATAGTAAAAGAGTGTAGTAGTCAGCACTCCAGTCACTCTGAGCGAGCAGCGA
>JBKPBA010000486.1:0-3219 GCA_046726675.1 Chloroflexota bacterium | reverse complement strand
CGGCTAACCTTTCGTTTGTCATCCTGAGCGTAAGCGAAGGATCTCGCTGTCCATTGCCGATTCATTGCCTTCTCACATCCATATGCGCCATCGCTCAGGTGAATCAACACCAGAATCTTCGGAAAGCTCTGCGTCATTAGGCCATACACTTGCTCCTGGCTCAAGCGCTTTGTAAGCGATAGCGATGGCGCCTGCCCAGGTTTCATCAACGGTTAAAGCATCCAACTCTTCCTTTGTGAAGAAACGCGCATCATCGATTTCATTCAGGTTGGGCCTCAGTTCGCTAATGGAAGAGAGTAATTTCGCATGGAACATAAAGAAATAATTATGCTCGCCATCGTCCATCACCCAGATTCGCACGCCCATTAGCCCATCGATCTCTACGTGCAGTGAAGTCTCCTCGAAAGTCTCACGTGCCGCAGCCTGGTCGGACAACTCATTTGGATTGACACGCCCCGCCGGTAATAAGTAGCGACCTTTGGTTACCCCACGGATGTTGCGCACGAGCAGCACCCGATTATCATGTACCACAACTGCTCCTGCTCCGATACTAAGTGGACGCTTAGGTCTGGGACGCTCAAAGGATATATCTGACTGTGTCATGGAGTTTATTCCTGAGGCTAGACAAAAGAAATTCTTTGTAAATATCTGGTGGAGTAAATCTACGTGATCAACCAGTCTTCTGCCTCCGCGTATAAAGCAGTGACCAGGTCCGGCCGGTCATCGCCAGGGAGCGTCGGGTCAATCTCTCGCCCAATGTTGTGGAGGGTGTAGCAGAGAAACCGGTAGGACGGACGATATCTCTGAAGTTCCTCTCGGTCGATCGTCAACTGATCAGAGGGATTCACCGGTGCAAGCCTGTCTTTTTCGTAAATGACGTCCAGGCTGGCCAATCGCCAGACGCCCTCATCCCTACGTACTCGGTTAAACAGGCGACAATGCGCGCTCGTGTCTACTTCAATACCGTTGTAACGCGTCCTGGTTTCGATTATGGTGTCCGTCTCGGCGAGACCCCTGTCGCCATTCAAGCGGACAATAGGAGGGGAAAGGCGATGCTTGGACTGGCCTTCGCGATGCAGGCCTTTTGAGGCTTCAACGAACTCGAAGCCCGTCCCTTGAAACCAGGCCACTCGCACCACAGAGTCAGGATGGTAAGCACTTCGCATCTTTTCCCACTGGCCCTTGTCACGCCAGTGCCGTTCAAAGGAAATGAGTTGTGAGACAGCAAGCATGTCAGCCTGGTCATTCATGAGCAATCCTCCTTATATCTTCAAGTGCATTGAGCAATACATCGATCTCTTCTAGTGTATTATAGAAATGCGGAGAGATACGCACGACATCACCTCGCGCTGCAACGTGTATCTTGCGCGAAGCGAGTTCATCTACAAGTTGTTGAGAGCTGATATCCTGGCGTTCTGGATGCAATTTGGAGCATACGATGCCAGAACGCTCGCCATCACCCTGAGGAGACACAACGGGATAACCGAGTCGCTCCAATCCGGCAATAGCATAGCTTGTCAAACCTAAAATGCGCTCCTCAACTGCTGGCATGCCACCGTCGATGCACTCAAATATTCCAAGAGCGGCATCCAGCCCGATGATGGGAAGCCGGTTGGATGAGCTATGTTCGAAACGAGCCGCTCCTGCTTTCAACGGCTGCTCATAATTGAAGAAATCAAACGGCGTTTCTACGCTGAACCAGCCCCGGCGCGCAGGATGCAACTGTGCTAGCAGGTCATCTGCTAAGTAAAGAATGCCCGTCGTTTGTGGACTGAGTAGCCACTTATGCGAGGCTGCAGCCAGGTAATCGACACCCAGAACTTGTGCATCAATATCTAATGCCCCTAATGCTTGCATTGCGTCAATACCACAAATGATATTGTGTTCGTGGCAGTGCCGTGCGATAGTAGCGATATCATTGCGGTAGCCCGTTGAAAATTCGACGAGGCTCAGGCTGACGAGACGTGTTTGTTTTGTGATGCTCGATAGCACGTCTTCAACGGCAACGCGATTCTCGCGCATTTTTACCAGATGTACCTGCACACCTTGCTCTCGCAAATTCAGCCACGGATAAATATTGCTGGGAAACTCGCATTCCGCACTGATAATCACGTCACCAGGTTGCCAGTGCAGGCCGCCAGCAATCATCATCAGTCCATCGCCTGTGCTGGCAGTCATCGCGATTTGGTCTGGTCGAACACGGATCATGTTTGCCATACGACGATGTGCGCCTCGCTCGTGCTCAGACCAGCGCGCGAAATTAACGTTGCCGAAGTTACTCGCATCGTCGATATAGGTGTACAGGGTACGTGCTACCGGTCCTGGCAATGGTCCATTCGCAGCATGGTTCAAATAGACACAATGGCGTGTAATCGGAAAGAAAAGCTGCCGTAGCTCTTGAATGTTCTCTTCCTCGCCAGAAAATTCGTGTTCACCCTCCTCGACCAGCAGTAATGAATGCAGCATATCGTCTAATGAGGGAAGAGGAAAAGATTTATTAATATCTGACACAATTAGTAGTGCTCCTTGCCTATCGTCTCGAATAATTTACGAATGATTCGCGTAGGGGCGGGAGAGGTGCGGAGATGGGTAGGGGCGCTTGCGCCGCCCTGGGAGGGGGATCTGGTCGTCTGCGCCCGCAGTTCGGGCACGCAGGGCGGCGCAAGCGCCCCCACCCTACATCCACACCCTGCCCGCCCCTACGCGGACAATACCCCTACCCTTAGTAGCACAACACCTGCCCCTAAGCGGGTAGTATAGCATAACAGGCTTGGATCTTGTGAGAATGATCTCACTTCAGGTCTTCCTCGTATTTCAAATCCTGGCAGCCGGCCCGTGTCTTCCATTTGTTGGTCCAGTAGCGTGCAGGAGTCAGTTCCTGTGGTACGTGTTGGTATCGGGGTGCCAAAATGACCGTCCCCGCCCAGGCATAGAAGAGTGACATATCTTCCAGGCGTCCTCCAGTACTCTCCCAACAAATGAGTAGTATGTACCTAAAAATCACAGTCTGCTCCCAAAGTCACACGCAGTTCCGGCCTAACCAGGATGGCGATTGACAGGAGTTGAACTTCGTCGTAATTTGGGAATAGCCGGAGCTATGCGTTTCCTAATAGTGAAATGTTTACTCTTTACAACTCATGTTATATAACATTGTGCGCTGGAATAAACACATAAGGAGCTGTGATGGATAAGCTCATTGTCATTCCATTGATTATAACT
>JBKPBA010000485.1:0-3985 GCA_046726675.1 Chloroflexota bacterium | reverse complement strand
TGGTATTTGCTTTTATCATTAGCTGGTTAATTATATTAGCGTTTTTTGTCTCCAGCGTCGTTTCACATTAATATTTCATTCTATTTTCCAAAACGCCTCACTTGACCATGCGTAGTAGAGTTTACGGTAGTTTCCCACATTAAGCGTCTTGTTATCGGTAATTCGCGGAGATCTAGCGGTAGGCGAGGAATGATAGTTCGCATTCCTCGAGCAGACAAGTCGAAGATAACTTGGCGATGAGTATTCCATTCCATACCATAGATCTCACGAATCGGTTGAGGCAAAAGCGCGCAAGTCAGTTGTAGATTGAGGTGCATGAGGGGACGTAGAATGGCTGGCGCAGGTGGAAAAAGTACCTGGTAAGCGAGTTGCCGTGCCTGTGGAGTAGCAACCAGGCGGTCGCTATACACCATGTCGTATACATATTGCCTCAGGTCATATATAGTGTTAGGCATCTTGTCGGGAAGTAAACCAAGTAAATGTGCCACCTCTTTTGATTCCTGGTAATATGTCTCTTGTTCTGTTCGTGTCAGAGAGCCGATGAAGAGATTATAACAAAGTAGCCATGTATCGATGAGCGTTGCATGTACCCAGAGAAGTAATTCTGGGTCGCGTGCATCAAAGTGAGTTCCTTTAGGGAAAACTCCCGCATCCATTGGTAACTCACCGTGAACATGTAAATGTTTGCGATTGATAGAACGAGCTGCCTGGCGAGCTTTTTCTAGTGAACCAAAGGTGAGTATCTCCCCAAGTACAAATGTACGTACCGCTCGTCCAATGGGGTCCGTCATGTAGTCGCTGTACGCGCTCACACCCATTGCGACGAGAGGGTGAGCTAATTGCATCAAAACTGCGCGAGCACCTCCAAGCAAAACCACACTTTCACGATTGATCTTCCAGCCAATGCTTCCAGTGCCATAGTTGCAATTAGTGCGCGAAGGACTTGCTTGTTTCACTGCTGTGAACCCTGGACGGCCCGTTGTTCGTCAGAGCTGTGTACCCGCCGGGCGTATGCTTCGCCAAGCAGCTTTTCTGCTTTGTCAGGGTCATCTGTGTATATTTGAAGTATATATGCTATATCAGGATTGGAAGCCAGGGTAAGATCACGTTGATCCTCGTTGATATCTGCAAGAACGATATGTGCGCCTCTTGAGTGGAGGGCACGAGCTGTAGCAAGCCCGGTACCGCTTGCTCCGCCTGTGATGACTGCTACTGTCCCAGCGAAGTTCGTCAATGGCACGCGATGCAACTCCTCTTACAAACGTTGGAATAAGCAGACACACATGTATAGTATGATCTTACCTCCATGGGAAAAGAGGTGTCAAATTATTGTTGCTGCGGCGGCATCTCCTGCTGTTGTGGAGGCTGTTTTTGCGGCTGGTCGTAATCTTGTTTGGGCTGAGGCGGATATTGGTATTGCTGTCCACCTTCTTGATAAGAGCCAGGCGCTTGTGGTGGAGGTTGATACCCTTGCTGGTATTGTTGATATGGCTGTTGGTATTGCTGGGGTGGTGATTGATTTGCCTGCGGCACAGCCATAAAGCCAGTATTGTTTATACCTGTTGTGATAGGGCTATAGAGTGCTCCCAGGATGATGGAAACGCCTACCGGAAGCAGGATCCAGGGCCAGAAACCGATGAGAAAACAGAGAGCAAGCCCCATTAACCAGGTAAATCCCTGTAAGCCACCATACAAGCCTTGCGGATTACCTGAACTGGCAGCGCCAAATAACGAACAGAATGCCAGCCCGGCAAATAAAATGGGCAAGAACAGATTCCCACCAAAGTTATTTGAAAAATAGAAAGCAAAAGCCAGACCAATGATAAAAATGCCAACAGCCAGTCCTCCCATAGGGTTGCGGTAACGACGACGCATCTGGCGCCTGTAGTACCTATCGTCGTACATGTTGTCTTTCTCCTTTTGGAAGTGTGTAATTGTCTGTCATGTGCATATTATAAGCTATAACTATGATCAACGTATATACCACAAGTCATGTTTTTCCCACGATGACTTCAGCTGGGGGAGACGGAACAAAAGTTATAGATAGCAAGCGCACCCATCAAAGTTGTAAGTCGATCAATGCTCGCCGAATACCTATAAGCGCTGTAGTGATATCGATGGTATTGATACCATAGTGAGTGACAGCACGAATCTTGCCTTGTCCAATATGACCCATCAAGACACCATGTTCACTTGCTTTTGACAGAAATTGCATAGTTTCTGTTTCGCTTAATGGCTCCTGTTGGAAGTTGCGTACGGAAAACATTACCATATTCGTTATTACACGATCGATATTGATGTCTATCTGTGGGTAGTCTGCAAGGCCGAGGGCTAGTTGCTTGCTAGTTTCGTGATCATCTGCAAGGCGGTCCACCATCTGTTCTAAGGCGACAATGCCAGCGGCCGCAAGTACACCAGCCTGGCGCATACCACCTCCCAACAATTTACGCATGCGATGTGCCCTATGTATAAAATCACGACTTCCAACTAGCATAGAGCCAACAGGCGCACTGAGACCTTTGGAAAGGCAGAACATAATAGAATCGACCGTGCGGACAAGGGTACTGGCTGGGATACCGAGCGCAATGGCCGCGTTGAAGATACGAGCGCCATCCATGTGTACCATCAAACCATGACTATGCGCAAGGCTGGTAAGTATCTCGATCTGTTCCAGGCTCAAAACGGTGCCACCACAGCGATTATGGGTATTTTCAATACAGAGTAGAGCGGATGGCGCTGAATGTTCGTCGCCTCCGTCCGAGATATTGATTAGTACTTCGTGGGGATCAAGCATCCCATGTGGGTCAGTTTGCACAACGACCATTGGTGAACCACCTAATGTTGATGCGCCGCCTACCTCATAATGATAGATGTGTGACTGGTTCCCGACAATGACTGCTTCGCCACGACCTGCATGAGCCAGGATGGAAGCAGCGTTACCCATTGTACCACTGGGGACAAAAAGCGCAGCTTCTTTTCCCAGGCGTTCCGCTGCCATTTCTTGTAGGCGATTGATAGTTGGATCCTCATGGTAGACATCGTCGCCAACTTCGGCGTCGTACATAGCTTTACGCATAGCAGGTGTTGGTAATGTGACTGTGTCGCTGCGCAAGTCGATCATAGTTGAGTCTCCTTAGAATGTTAGCGGAAAGATATGGGATATATCGATGTATGAGAAGCTTGCATGAAATTATTGATCTGTCTGCTCACGAAGCTCCCTGGTAGGTATAGCATACGTCAATTATACATCAGAGTTTGTGTCCAACGTGAAATTGTTATGGTTGCTATAATGATGAGGCGTTGCTCCGATTCGGCGTTGAAGGTAAAATAACAGTGCATGATATTATCACCTGATAGGAATCTAGAATGTCTATAACAATTAGACCAACGAAACACCTGATGAGGGTCTATGAATTGCTTATACGAACTTATAGTGAACCAAAGAATGAACCCGATTATGATCCGCTGGGAGGTTTAATAGGCACTATTCTTTCACAACATACTTCTGATATCAACTCCGATCGTGCTTACAAGCAACTGATTACAACATTTCCTACATGGGAAGATGTACGTGATGCGCCTACATATCTAGTAGCAGAGGCTATACGCTCCGGTGGACTTGCCAATATCAAAGCTCGTCGCATTCAGGACGCTTTGCTTATGTTAACAGAGCTGCAGCAGGAACAGGAAGTGAGAAAATTACTCTCAGATTATCTCTATGATGAGCTAACAAGACGTACTTCGGAAGATGCCTGGCACTTCTTAAGGAAGATGCATGGAGTTGGCCCTAAAACTGCAGCATGCGTACTCATGTTCAATTTAAATTACCCGGTCTTACCTGTCGATACGCATGTATATAGGACATCTTATCGTCTAGGACTAATAGGACCAAAGATTACAGCAGAACAAGCTCACGCTGTTTTCGCAAAAATCACCCCGCCAGGGTGGGTATACCCGCTGCATGTAAACTTGATACGACATGGGC
>JBKPBA010000484.1:0-5842 GCA_046726675.1 Chloroflexota bacterium | reverse complement strand
GCAGAAGTAACTGCTACCTCTTCACCATCTTCAGCGATCACAAGTTTACGTGTTTCCTGGCGCACGAGGCGACTCGGCCAGAGCATAAGGGCAATAATACGGCCCTTGAGCCGCTGCTCACGCAGACGCTCACCGAGATAGTTAGCGAGTTTGCGTATGGCTGCACAGGTTTCGTCAGCGTCAGCAGCATGATGAAGACGCACACGTGCATTCTGGCTGAGTGGCGGAGCATCAGGGACGACGAGACTGGAGTCCTGACCACTTGCTACATGGAAAAGCCAGCCACCTAGCCGTCCTAGTCGACGGCTCAAACCCTCTTCAGTCAAAGTAGCAACCTGTGCAAAGGTAGTGACGCCAAAATCCTTGAGGTGCGCTACCAGTTCGGCAACAGCCACTGAATCTATGTTTTCGCTTTTGCCTTCGATTTCTGGCGGACGAGAGGTATGACCACTCTGTTCACCTAATTCAGGCAAGGCGCTGGGAACACCAGTGCCCGCCGCACGCATCTGGAGTAACATTGAGAGCGGTAGTGTTTGCACGAATGAAGCTTCCCGACCTGGAGGAATGTAGAGGACTCCCCGCCGACCATCTTTACGACTCATCAGAGCAGCAAGTTCTGCTATTGCCTTACCGTTAGCAATGCCGATAAGGGCCGTCAGTCGCATTTCTCCTATCTCCGCACAGAGCCGCTCAGCCAGGGTGACTGGTGAATCGAAAGGCAATTCGCAACCGCGTAAATCAATGAACGCATCAGCAATAGGTACAGTCTCAATGATACGCGAATAGGCCCGGTATCTTTCGCGAAGTCTTAGAAGTACGGGTTGATATTGATCATAAGAAGCCGGAAGGAAACGTGCTCGCGGAGCAAGACGGTAAGCACGACGCAAGGGCATGCCTGGGCTGACGCCTAGACGCAGTGCAGCAGGTGAGACATCAATTACACGCCCAGGTTCGTTTGGACGACCTGTTCCAGTGCCCACAACAAATGCCTGACCACGCAGTGTAGGGTCGAACATCTCCTCTAACGTGCAATAAAAGTGACGTATGCGCACATGCATAATGCCCTGCCGGAGGCGTGCACGTTCTGCCGCACGAGCCGCGTCTTGCATTTCTTTGTTCAGTCCCGCGGTTTGTCGTTCAGTCAGTACAGCGTTGGTTGTTTGTGGAACATTGGATGCCGGGATGTTCAAATTGTAATGTTGCATAGTAGCCTTCTGGCATATCTTTAATATAGTGTATTATACTCTTAGAGTTTGTCTTCAAGCAAGAGAGGGAACAAACAGTTGAACGACCGAGATAGGTTTGATAAATTTACAGAGCGAGCACGGAAAGTACTGAGTCTCGCGCAGGAAGAAGCACAACGCTTACAGCACAATTACATAGGGACAGAACATCTACTACTCGGTCTTGTGCGTGAGAACGAAGGAGTTGCAGCCAAAGTGCTGAATAAGCTTGGTGTAGAGCTGAACAAGGTTCGCAGCACTGTTGAATTTATTATTGGACGCGGGGACCGTATTGTGTTGGGAGAGATTGGACTTACACCGCGTGCCAAGAAGGTGATTGAGCTTGCTGTGGATGAAGCTCGACGCATGAATCATCATTATATTGGGACGGAACATTTATTGTTAGGACTCCTACGTGAAGGCGAGGGGATCGGAGCGGGTGCGCTGGAGAGCCTGGGGATAAGGCTGGAGCAAGTGCGAAGAGAAACACTCAAAGTGCTGAGAGACGGCAGCACCGGGATGCAGGTGACCTCTCCGCAGGAGGAATCAGCATCACCTGTAATAGAGAGTGAGCCGAAGCTGATATGCCCCTACTGTGGCGCATCCCTTGTGGGAGAGGGTGAGTCGGCACTGATATGTTCCCAGTGTGGCACGCGCTGTCCAGGCTACTTTCACTACTGCTTCAACTGTGGTGAGAAGTTGGCATAAGAGTCATATCTATCACCAGCCGAGGAAGTAGAGTAAATCGCTAAGAACAAAGCGGGCACGGATGAAGTGACCGTTGCTGACAGCAAAATCGTATTCTTCCTGGCTGATCGGTGGTTCTAGTTCTTGAGGAGTGAGAGGTGCCCCAGCTCTAGAGAGAATCTGCTGTACAATGTTGGGAGGACATATTAGCGATGCAAGCTTTTTACGGTGTGTGTGTTGCCAGGATTGACAGAATTGTTCGAAAAGGGCACGATTGTGATGCCATAGGGCCAGTTTTCTGCTGTAGTCGCTCCAACATCCCTCAGCCATTGCTCCAGTCGGGTCTACTGGTTGAAATAGCTGGTAGACGCGCACCTGCATTTGCTCATCCATTGGATAGCAGGACTCGAAATTAACAGCTCTGGGATCGAAGTTATCCAGGAAATTCTGGTAGAGCTGTGCGGCGGTGAGTGTGGCTACGCCAACCTGAGTACCATGTAGAGCAAGGCCACGGTGATAGTGATTAGCGATCATAACTAGTACATGCGAAGTGACATGCTCCGTACCTGAGATAGGAGCAGACATGTTGACAATAGATTGGGCGATACCAGCAAGCAAGAGCGCACGCGTAGCGATAGCTTCCCCTGCATATGACCGCTGACCAATGCTGAGGGAGGACTCTAATAATATAGCTTCCAGGTTGTTGAGCAATGCGAGCGGAACCTCACTATAAAAATCGACGAGGCCAAGCTCACTGGCAAGATACCAGTCACCGTAAGCGACGAAGCGAGCGCAACAATCGCCCAGACCTGCAAGGGTCATCGCTTTTGGCGCAGAGGCAAGTACACGCAGGTCTGAAATGATAGCCGTTGGATAGCGCGATGGGAGGGTACGCTTGACACCATCCTTGAGTAGGACTGCCATATTTGCAGCATAGGCAGTGACTGAATTTGCGGTCGGAATGCAGATATAGACCATGTGCGGTTGTTCTGGGTGTTGCTGATCATAGAGATAGGCAGCGTGTTTGGCAATATCGGTTACAGTCCCTGAACCAAGTGCAATAAGCGCTGTACCAGGTTCCAGTCCCCAGAGAACACCTTCAACATGCTCAAAATCGGCGCTTACGAGTCCATACTCATCGTCTTCCAAATGGCATGTGGTTTCCTCATACCCGGCTACATACAGCAAATCCCGCACAAAACGCTTCAGTTCAACGTCTTCGCGGAGCATAGGCGTATCGTCCATGACTAATAATACTTTCGAGCCAGAAGCAACGCCTGCTCGTTGCAAAACAAAGGGTAAGTCCATCAAAACACCGGGGCCTATGAGGATTTCATCGATATCAATAGATCGTAATTGCCTTTGTGGGTCGTCTTGGGCTGCTAACCAACGTTTTACTGCTGGCATATTGGCAGGGTCAACAGCAAAGGTGGGATTTGACATCGTTTTGCCGCCTTTCGAAAAGGTTATTGCACGGAGTATACAGGCCAGTCATAGAGACGTCAATGAACAGTTTCATCAAGCATGTTACAAAATGAAGCATGGTGCTGTAGAGGCTGGAGTTATCTTAACCATAAGTACGCTGTCTTAACGAAAATGCAACCATATTAATGCTTCTTTCCTAACACCCCTTGTGTATCATTATCGACACTACCCACCTGGTAAATACACTATCTTAAGGAGTCGAGTTATGGGCAACGTAGTCGCTGCTCTTCAGGTAAATGGACTGACGACCAGTCCTTATACAGTTGATACAGTTGAAACACTACATGATATCGTGTCAACTGCTGAACGGATCATTTCGACTGGTATTGAACAAATCGCACTAGTAACAATTCGGCTGTTTTATGAAAAAGAAGATAAGCTCAATACTAATCGATTCATGTTAGCCGATAAGAGTACTCAATACTTACTCAATGACCTACGTACACTTGTGCGTAGAACTGATAGTGTCTTGCTTTTGGGCCACAACCTCTACTTTTTGTTGCCGGGTGCTAATATACAAGGTGGGCAAATTGTCCAGAACCGCCTGTGGGAGGCATTGCTCTGGCGAGTACATAACCTATCAGAACGCGATATAATGCATCCGCAAAGCATGGCTATAGGACATAGTTCTTATCCGATACAGGATAAAACCATACGTGATTTTATTACAGCATCCGATGAAGCAAGTTTCCGTTTCGATACGCAACCCGAGAAAGCAACTCGCAAGCACGCAGCAGTACCGCAAGGCCTGCTTGCAAAAGATGAAGAGCTTCCAGTTCTAGCGCGTAAACTTGGAATCCCATATCTTCCACTCTTGCCGAGAAAATTACCTCAGAGTCTGCAACACCTTGTTAACCCTAAACTAGCACAGGAGTTGCGTTGTTACCCCCTGGGACGCGAGCGCAATATGCTTACCGTGGCTATGCTGAATCCAGAAGACCATTCCGCACTAGATCGGCTCAAACAGGAAACAGGCTTACACATTTTTCCAGTATTAGCACATCCTCAAGCTTTACAGGT
Organism: Chloroflexota bacterium; assembly: GCA_046726675.1. GTDB lineage: Bacteria > Chloroflexota > Ktedonobacteria > Ktedonobacterales > Ktedonobacteraceae > DATMNR01. Next base: position 1,427 of record JBKPBA010000484.1, on the reverse strand, counting down.
TGCATTGGAACAGTTAGTTTGATAAAGTACATCTCACATTGATATAATAAAAGGTACACGATTCTGACAGGCTTCTCTAAACCTGCCCCAAAGCATACTTTATACGATTGTCCTGGGTCGGGAAAAGTAGCCTTGTCTCCTTTTTATTTTGTACTTAGAGAAAGGTCTTAACTTTCCATGAGAATATTAGTTACGGGTGGAGCTGGTTTTATTGGGTCGCATATTGTTGATCAATGCATAGCCATGGGTCACGAAGTCGCTGTTATAGATAATCTATGGGAAGAAGGGGGAGGAAAAGAGCAAAATCTTAATCCTAAAGCGCGTTTCTTCCGTGCAGATATTACAGACGATGCGGTATTACAATCGATCTTTGATGAGGTGCGTCCCGAAGTAGTTAGCCATCAAGCAGCGCAGCACAGTGTAGCTATCTCAACGAAAAATCCACAACTCGACGCCAGAGTGAATGTGCTCGGCCTCCTTAATGTTTTAACAAATTGTACTCGTATTGGAACTCGCAAGATTGTTTTTGCTTCGTCTGGCGCTACATATGGCACTCCAGCACGGCTGCCAATCGATGAAGAAGTCCCACAGCGTCCCGAGTCGCCATATGGCATTACAAAGATGGTGGCAGAACACTATTTACGTTACTGGCAAGAGGCAAACGGGTTAAGCTATACAGCTTTGCGCTACGGAAATGTGTATGGCCCGCGACAAGACCCCAATGGTGAAGCGGGAGTGATAGCGATCTTCGCCAAACGTTTTCTGAAGCATGAGTCTGTGCGTATCGATTGGGACGGCGAACAAAAGAAGGACTATGTCTTTGTAGGAGATGTGGCACACGCTAATCTACTTGCCATTGAGCATGGTGGGAACGATATCTTCTGCATAGGTACAGGAAGAGCAGCTTCAGTAAACGAACTTTATAACTCGCTAGCGACAATTATTGGTTATAAACCAGAAATCGTGCGAGCACCCAAACGTCAAGGTGATATCTACCTGGCTTACTTTGATTGCCAAAAGGCTGAGCGAGTTCTGGGGTGGAAACCACAGGTGACACTGGAAGAGGGGATTGAGAAGACGGTGGAGTTTTTCAAGAAGTAATGCAAAGAGATATCTAATAGACTATTGGGGCGTAGCGAGTTACATCCCCCTTTATTTGTGGTTAATTAGTACCGGCGAGAGCTAACTGCTGCGCATAGGAGCGCACCACTTCGCGCATGTGCCGCGTAATCAGGTGCGCCAGGATCAGATGAGCATCTTCTTCCTGCTCGATATTCTGACCGGGCGCAAGTACATAGGCATCGACGATAGTTTTGATGCGACCACCTTGTGCTCCCAGTAACCCGATGGTGGCAGCGCGCGACTTTTTCGCTAACTGCAGCGCATTGATGACGTTGGGAGAGTTCCCACTCGCGCTAATGCCGATC
>JBKPBA010000483.1:0-6037 GCA_046726675.1 Chloroflexota bacterium | reverse complement strand
GCAGAACGGTGCAGCATATTCTAAAAGTGCAGGAAGAGACGCGACGGCACGTGCAGTGACCATATCAAAGGAGTAGCGGTATTCGGCTTTGTGTGCCAGTTCTTCAGCACGTCCATGCACTACTAGAACATTTTCGAGTTGGAGTGTCTCAATTACATGCTGCAAGAATTTTACTTTTTTGCCAGTTGCCTCTAACAACACCGCTTGCCATTGGGGACGTATTATTTTGATGGGAAGACCTGGAAAACCTGCGCCCGCTCCGATATCCAGTAAACGCGCATTGGGTGCATCATAGACTATCAGTAAAGACAATGAATCCAGGAAATGTTTAATCAAAACTTCCCCTGGATTGGTGATGGCCGTAAGGTTCATTCGTGTATTCCAGTCAAACAATTCTTGCTGATACTGCAAAAACTGTCCTAACTGTTGCTCGGTCACCTCAAGGCCAAGCTTATGCAGTCCTTCAAGAAACGTTTGTTTGGCGGAGTCACTTGGGAAGGGAGATGTTTGCAGGGCGGGGGATATTTGGAGGGCGGGGGCAAGCCCCGCCCCTACATTACGCGTATCGGCACTCGAATTCCTTGAAATGTAGGGGCGGGGCTTGCCCCCGCCCTGATATTTGCCTCCGCCCTTCTTTATTACAGACTGTACGTCCCAATCCTCGTTCATTTACGCAATAAACTTCCGTTTGCTGTTCAGATAATCGACCAGCAGGTATTCACCCAGGTTGTTCTTATCGGCGTAGAAGGTACGGCCGTGGTTGATCGACGAGAGTTGATTCACAAAGGCCACCATCCAAGGATCATCCTCCAACATAAAAGTATTAATGGTGATACCCTCGCGCGTGCATCGCTGCACCTCTAACAATGTTTGCTGCTCGGCAAAAGGATTCGGCGGATAGTCGAATCGCCATCCACCATCTTCAAACCAGACCGTGGGACCACCATCTGTGATCATAATGATCTGCTTATTCACACCATGATGACGCGCTAACAGTTGACGTGCCAGCATAAAACTGTGCGCCATGTTCGTACCGGTACTGTTATCGTAGCGTCCCATCTCTACCAACTCTTCTGGCTTGTATTCACGAGCAACAGATGAAAAGCCTACAACGTACAGATTATCACGTGGAAACTGTGAGCGGATCAGGCTTTCCAGCGCCACCGCTACCTTTTTCGCCGCAGGTTGGCATCCATTATAGACCATACTCATGCTCAGGTCGATCATCAACACCGTCGAAGACTGTGTGGTAAATTCGGTGCGGTAGACCTCAAAATCATCCTTTTCCAGCCCCACAGGTGTACCTGTGCCACGCCGGTGTAGCGCGTTCATCAGCGTTTTTTCCAGGTCCAGCAAGAATGGATCGCCGAATTGATATGGTTTACTCTCATCGGTACGCTCGCCACCCACTCCACGAAATGGGCTGATATGGCGGCCAAATCCGTCTCGCTTGAGTTTGTTGAAAATGTCCTGGAGAGCTTTCTGGCCAATCTTACGAATGCCACGGGCGGTCAATTCCCAGCGATTACCTTTCTTCTGGATATAGCCCGCCTCTTCAAGTATCTTCATGAGTTCTTTCAGTTGTTCGACTGATTGATACTCCTCATAGCCGAGTAGATCCTTGACTTTCTCGCTATCGATTGCCTCCAGGTTATCCAAACGACGAGCTTCGTTAATTTGATCCTCCAGGCCCTCCATTTGCTGCAAACGATTCATCATGCGCATAGCTTCATTGAGCGGCAGCGATTCATCGCCCCGGAAAGGAAAGCGAGTGCGCACCTGTTCCATTGGAGCAAGAGCCTCGAGATTCATAGCCAGTTCCATCAGGTCAACGCGAATGCGATCATCCCCCATGAGCTGTTCCATGAGATCTTGTAACTCCTGGCGTTGCTCAGGTGAAAGATTGTCCATGATACCCTGCATCGCTGCCATTTGCTGCTGCATCTGCTCGATCAGGTCATCAAGCGAATTGACCCCGGGGAAATATTCCCCATGCTTTTGCATGAATGAATCGAAGTCAGGTTCTCGCCCCTCCTGGCGATCACGCAACATTTTGTTGAGGTCGCGAATCATCTCGCGCATTTTGGCGATATCTTCAGGGGTCATGTTTTGCAAAGACTGCTGCATACCCTGAAAGAACTGCTGCATCATCTGCTGTTGCAGACTATCCATCAGCTCTTTGAATTTTTCACGAGCCTCGTCGTCCATAAAGTCATATTCGGAGAGCCCTTTAATTTGGCCTGGTATATCATTGGGAAGCTTATCGAGGTAGTCCTGTTTTCTCTTCGCAATCATCTCCAGCATCTTGCGTTTCTGTTCAGGCGTGAGTTCATCGTCACCCTCGCCAGATTGTCCCTGCTGGCTACCACCTGTCGCTGGCTGTTTGTTTTGCTCACTTCCTTGTTGAAACTGATCCGTTCCCTGGTGCTGGTCTGACGGTTGTGAAGACTGCGACGATTCGCCTGGTTGGGGTTGCTCCCCATCCAGGCGTCTCTGTATACCCTCGCGCTCCAGGCTCTTGATCTCTTCTAGCTTTTCGCGCAAATCATCCATCACACCAGAGGCCATATTGTAGCGATTGAGCTGCTCGTTACGCATATTGCGCATGCGTTCCATCAACTCACGCAGACCCATAGTCCGCCGACCATCTTCGTTGCGAATACCTTCCTGCATCAATCTTTTAAGAGCCTGCTGCAGGTTACCTTCCTCCATATAATCGTCCGAGAGCGCATTCAGAATATCATCAGCATCGAGCCCTTCGATGTTTTGGGTGCCATCCCAGCGAGAATATCCATAGCGATTCTTATAAAAGCGTTTAAACATGATGAGCGTTCCTTTTAGCGCCGGTAGCGAACTTTGCCGTTGACCTCATCCTTATTAAGCCTTCGGTTTAAATGCAGCCCCTCGAGGATAAACTCGATGGCTGACGCGATACTGGCTGGACTGCCCCGCCCATTGAGCTTATCAACGGCTTTGCTTAGCCCACCAACTTTCGCGAGCTGGTTCACATACTCCATAGACGGCAGATCATCACCTACCTGTACATTCAAACCTCGCTCGAAGCCTGCAACCAGTTGTTCAAATTCACGCACTTCAAAGTAGTCACCAAAGACTTCGAGAATCGCCCCGTTGATTAGTTTTTGTACAACCCGTTCTTCTTTGACCTCACCTACCGTATCAAGCTCGATTTTGCCACAGGTTGAGGCTATAATCGCTGGCAGGTCGCTGATACGGGGCGCTATCTGCCGCTCTTTGAGTCGCAACGCTCGTCGACTGGCATTGCTGAGCACATTCTCAAAGTTCGAAACTGAGACGCGCACGCTCACACCTGAACGCTGACTGATATCATTGCTACTACGCGCAAGTTGAGTGATTTCGGCAATCACCTCTTTCATGAACTGCGGGAAGATAATCTCCATTCCCTCAGTAATGTAGTGATTGCTTTCAGATTCCATAATCTGCATCTCATACTCTACCGTGCGCGGATAATGGGTGCGGATTTCAGAACCAACGCGGTCCTTTAGAGGTGTGATGATACGCCCGCGGTTGGTATAGTCTTCAGGGTTGGCACTGGCGACAACGTACACATCCAGAGGTAAACGGATCTTATAACCGCGAATTTGTACATCACGCTCTTCCATGATATTAAGCAGGCCTACCTGAATACGCTCTGCTAAGTCCGGTAGTTCGTTAATGCAGAAAACGCCGCGATTTGTGCGAGGAATCATGCCGTAGTGGATGGTCAGTTCATCTGAGAGATAGCGGCCCTCAGCAACACGCACAGGGTCAACCTCACCTACAAGATCGGAGATCGTTATATCAGGCGTCGCCAGCTTCTCACCATAGCGCCTATCTCGTGGCAGCCATGCAATCTCTACATCATCGCCGAATTCGTCTACTTTATCTCGACAGGCTTTACAAACAGGATCGTAAGGATTGTCATTAATTTCGCATCCGGCGATTACCGGAATAAATTCATCGAGGAAATTGACCAGGCTGCGGGCCATGCGCGTCTTGGCCTGACCCCGCTCACCTAGAAAGATGATGTCCTGGCCAGAAAGTACGGCATTTTCAACCTGGGGAATTACCGTATCTTCGTAACCAATAATCCCAGGGAATAATTCTTCTCCTCTGCGGATCTTCTGAATAAGATTCTTCCGCATCTCCTCTTTAACTGTTAGAACTCTATATCCGCTTTCACGCAACTCGCTAATAGTGCGAGGACGGGTAACTATTGTCATTCCGCTTATTTGCTACCTTTCTTGGGGGCTGGCACGTGTGATGCATGTCTGGGATGGGGGAAGACTAACCAATCCTACATGATCCCACTGCACCAAACAGATGGAACCATAGGTATTCTACCGCCTCAAACTAGAAAGCGCAAGGGTAATCTGACACTCCCCATGGCTAAAGCCAAAGGGGTTCTTGGTTCGGCGAGTCGGCTTGCTGCGAGGCCATTACTGATATCGCCGTAGAGGTCGGCTCTCCCCAAGCGTTTCCTCCGAAGAGGATGTTTCCCTGTGCCCCAGGGTACATTGCTAATGCTTTCTGCAAGATGCAGAGCGCGGCATTGTGATCTCTGTCGAGCACCACGCCACAGCCAGGACAGATATGGGTACGCACGCTCAGAGACTTCTTGACGCGGGTGCCACAGGCGCTACACTCCTGGCTCGTGAACTGTGGTGCGACAGCAATGATTGGTATGCCATGCACTACACCATAGTGCTTGACCCATCGCAGGAAGTCCCCCCACCCTGCGTCGTGAATACTCTTAGCAAGGTGCCTGTTCCTTACCATGTTGCGTATCTGAAGATGTTCATAGGCAATCAAATCGCTAGAAGTGACAAGCGTGCTTGCCTTTTTCCTGGCAAAGTCTTCACGCTGCCTCTGTACCTTCAGATAGCCCTTAGCCAGGGCTTTCCTGGCTTTCTTACGATTGCAACTCTTCTTCTGCTTACGGGAAAGGCGTCGATGCAACCGCTTCAGTTTCTTCTCAGCTTTACGATAGTGGCGAGGGTTGTCTACCGTATGGCCCTCAGAGTCGGTATAGTAGGACAAGAGACCCATATCGATCCCAACCTGCCGGCCTGATGGTTGGTGGACAACCTGACGCTGTGACTCGACGCCAAACTGCACATAGTAGCCATCTGCGCGATGGACAATCCGTACACGCTTGATTTGCTTGATGGGAAAGGCTTCGATCTTCTGAGATGGATTGCCAACCAGACGTAGCCGCCCAATGCCACAGCTATCCGTGAACGTGATGTGCTTGCCATCTGGCTCCAAGCACCAACCTGTTTGCTTGTACTCGACCGAGCGGTTATCGTGCTGGAACTTGGGATAACCCTTCTTGCCAGGTTTGAGCATCTTGCAGTTCTCATAGAAACGGGCAATAGCAAACCATGCTCGATCAGCACTGGCCTGTCGAGCCTGAGAGTTAAGGTGAGAGGCAAAAGCATAGTCCTTGGCGAGAACCGCACAATAGCACTGCAAATCGTTCTTGCTGATACCGCGTGTATCCATCCACAGGCGCAAGCACTTATTGCGGATGAACTGGACGACGCGAATGGCTTCATCAATGGCCGCATATTGCCGCCTGGCGCCATCGGCTTTGTACTCGTAGATCAGCATGAACTCTTACCCTGTCTTGCTTTGCGTTGCTGGATATAGTCTCGCAAGATCCAGATGACCATGTTGTTGAAGGAGCGACTCTCCTCTTGTGCAAACTGCTTGATTGCCGCATACACATCGGCAGGATAGCGCGTATTGATTTTCGTTTCTTTCTCCCTATTCACGGTACTATGCTAGCACAGAAATAGTACCGTGTCAAGTGGATACCCCAGTACCGCTGCTCCAAATAAGGAACGCCGCTTTCATCCCCATGTTTGAAAGCCCTGATTCTTCCCCACATTTTACAAACGGAGTTGAAAAGCAAAGTGAACGCCTTCCAGGAAGGTTTGCAAAGAGAGCCGGCCTTTCCAAATGCTTCGCCATCCAGCAGGACCATCATGGGAGCGAGAAAGACGCGCCACCCAGG
>JBKPBA010000482.1:0-3364 GCA_046726675.1 Chloroflexota bacterium | reverse complement strand
CTCCTGGGTGCACTCATGACCGAGCGCTTTGTACGGCGCTTTGGTCTAGGCAAGATGGTAGGCATAGGGCTGTTCACGTACGGCACCACCGGCCTGCTCATTCCACTGGCCGGTGGGTCCGTCGCTTTCGCTTTGTTTCTCCTCTTTCTCAGCCAGCTTCTGGGCGACGCGTCGGTGTCCATCTACTTCATCGCCGAGGTGAGCTTGCGGCAATCCCTTGTACCGGCCAACGTACTGGGCCGCACGAATGCCAGTATGCAGTTCTTGTCACAAGGTGTTGCTCCGCTGGGAGCGCTGCTCGCTGGCATACTGGGTGGGATGATTGGACTCCGGCTCACCATCCTCATCGGCGTGCTCGGTGTGATGTTAGCAGGCACATGGCTACTACTCTCACCGGTACGCAAGTTGTAGAGTTGGGTATTAGTGGAACTTTGCACTTTCTCCAACTATATCCTCTCTCCAGGCATGAATTCAGTCATATGGTATAATAATAGTGTACCTCAAGACATCAGCGATGATGACATAGATATAAAGTAACGAGGACAACGGTGAGGGCATGTGGAGCGACGTAGATGCTTCCCCTATGATTTTCAAGCGATTGCGTAAAAGAAAAACGCAATCCCCCCTGATAGAAATGAGGTAAATTTGATGAAAAGAATCGTACATGTCGTAGGCCGTAACGGCCAGGAATACAATGTACCAATGACTGCGGAACAAGCCGCATTTTATCTGCGCTTAGCAGAATTCAAAGCTATTAAAGATCCCACGATCAATTTCAGTGTATTGGTAGCAGAACAAAGGGAAAAGGAGTTGCAACACCTCCGAGTGCATTACAACTAACCCTCCCCGGGGAAGCGGGTATCCTTCTGGAGACCCGCTTTTTGTTGCACGAGGTGCAACAATACAATCTCTTCTCAAAGGTAAACTCAAATGTCACCTGACCTGAAGAAACTCGCAGAAGAAGACTTCTGTTACCTCACAACCATCGGCCGCATTTCAGGTCGACCACATACCATCGAAATCTGGTTTGCCCTTAATGAGCAAACTCTCTACATGCTCTCCGGCGGCCGTGACAAATCGGACTGGGTGAAGAACGCTCTCCATACTCCCTCTGTCCAAATAAAGATCAACAACACCATATTCTCCGGAAAAGCTCGCCAAGTCAACGACACTGAAGAAGACACACTGGCTCGCAAAATAGTCTTCGAAAAGTACGAACCCCGAAGTAGCGACGACCTTGTTGACTGGTCACGCACATCGTTGCCAATCGCAGTGGATATCGTGGATTAATGCAAAGGTAAAGTCATGAAGAAGGTCGAGCCTTTCCCCTCGGTGGATTCAAACCAGAGACGCCCTCCATGCCGTTCGACGATTTCACGACTGAGATAGAGCCCAAGCCCCGTTCCAGTGATCTCACTAGCGCGTGCATTCTCTGCACGTATGAAGCGCCCAAAAATACGGGCCTGCTGTTCGGCGGGAATGCCGATGCCCCTGTCTCGAACGGAGAGGAACGCGACGTGTGGCTCGACCCCTTCACGAATGGTCAGATCGATAGGTCCTCCTTGTGGGCTGTACTTGATGGCATTGCTCAGGAGGTTGGAGAGAACCTGTTCAATGCGCCCACGGTCGACCTCCACTACGAGGGAGGTATGTTGCGTGTCGAGGGAGAACGCATGTTGCCTCGTGGTCATTTGCCGTTGTGTCACCATGTGCCGGGTCAGGGCCACCAGGTCGGTGGGTTTGCGAGACAAGACCAGTCGCCCTGCCTGCAAGCGCGTCACATCGAGCAGATCCTCAGTGAGTTTATCCAGGCGTGCAGTGGCTTGATCGATCTCCTCGAGGGCTTCGCTTTGCCATGCAGCCAGTTTCGCCCCTTTGCCACGTTCCGTCTGATACACGAGCATCTCGGCAAAGCCTTTGAGCACCGAGAGAGGATTGCGTAACTCATGAGCAGCCACCCCGATAAACTCATCCTTGAGATATTCCGCTTCTTTGAGTGCGCTTACATCTTGATGGACAACTAGCGCAATGGACTCCATAAGGGAGTGCTGTGTTGTTGGCTCTGTTTCCTCTCTGGCCTGATTCCTCCATTGGGAAGAGTCGAGAGCCACGGCATTGACCAGCACAGGCAAAATCGATCCATTGGGACGGCGGATAGTCTGCTGGTGATGTAAGACCGTTTCGCCCTCTTGCACCGCACGCAAGGTGGCAAAATGCCTGGATGCCAGCGGACGTCCCTGTGCATCGAAGATCTCGATCCCATTAGCGGCAAGAAACTCCTGCATCGGTTGATCGATGTGCCACTCTGCTCCCCACACGCTGGCAGCGGCACGGTTAGCAAGCATTAAACGCGCGTTCGGGCCATAGACCAGGTAGATGCCGCTGGGCAGCGCATCCATGATCTGCTGGAGGAAATCCAGGCGAGTAACGGTCTGGGCATGCACCGCCTGCGTAGCTTGCTCCAGGTGGCAGCGTTCGGTAATATCCCGGTTGATCTCCAAAATAGCGCTGGAGTATCCCTGCACATCGCGTACCAGCACCTGGCGGCTTTCAACGATCACGACACGGCCATCTCGGCAGGTATGCGTCAGTTCCCCCTCCCAATGCCCATGCGCTTCGAGATGTGCATCGATGTCAGCACGGCTGCTGGGAAAGTGTGTCCTGAGCAGGCTATGGGTGATACGACCAAGCGCCTCCTGGGATGACCAGCCGTAGAGTTCCTCAGCTCCTTTATTCCAGAACATCACCCGGCTCACTGAGTCACGGATAAGAATAGCATCGTGCGCCAGGTCAATCAGTCCTGCCTGCAAGCGGATTTGCTCTGCTTGTTGCATGCGCTCGCGTTCAACGCGTCGCTGTTCGCTCATATCACGAATGGCCCCGATGACCAGTGGTTCGTCATCGAGCAGCAAGGGACGCAAACTGATATCCACCGGAAACTCGGCGCCGCCCTTGTGTCGTCCAGACAGTTGCAGTCCGGCGCCCATTGCACGTGTGCGCGGTGCGGCGAAATAGTGCTCCCGGTGAGCGGTATGGACAGCGTGAAAACGTTCGGGCAAGAGCATTTCAAGCGGCTGCTCGCGCAACTCCTCACGGCTATAGCCAAACAATGCAGCAGCCTGTTCACTTGCCATCACAATGGTCCCTGCATGATCGACAATGACCAGTGCATCAGGTGAAATGTCCATCTGCAGGATCAACTCTCTCAACGTGACGCGCAGAGGAGCAGCCGAGGGAGGCATAATGGTTGTATCAAATTGTCGAGAGTCAGCCATCAATGCATCCTCCTTTCAGGCATTGCTTAGCAACACTCTGAACGTAATCAGTCTCAGAGGAGAGAGTGCATGAAGAGCTTCCAGCTACC
>JBKPBA010000481.1:0-3881 GCA_046726675.1 Chloroflexota bacterium | reverse complement strand
TCGTGGCTCTATCCCCTGGCTGTTCAGGCTGGAATGTTCCTTCTTTCATGACTCCTACCTTCGAGCTAAAGAGTCGCTCTATGGTTTAGTGTCCTCTCGTGGTTGTTGAGTTACCAACCGCAAAGAAGTATATCCCAGTCCCAAATAAACCGTCAAGTAGGGGCCAGATTTATCGCGCCCACGGGGAGGCGGGGGCAAACGTTCACATGAGCGCGCATGTGCCTCCCCCCACCCCGTAGGCGCGATAAATCTGGCCCCTACCACTGGCCATCGCTTCGCTCGACGTATCGACCCCTACTGATCAAACATCGTAAACAGATTGTTCAGCGATTCCGCTAGCGTTGGATGGGCAAACACAGCATCACGCAGCACAGTATAGGGCAATTTGCCCATCATTGCTATCTCTAGCATTGCCATGATCTCACCACCCTCAATCCCCAGGACAGCGGCTCCCAGAATTTGTCCACTCTCAGCATCAACTACAGCTTTCATGAAGCCTCGCGACTCATCTATTTCTAACGCTCGTGCTACATAATTCATCGGCATCTTTGCGACACGTACCGCACGACCTGATGCCCGCGCCTCTGACTCGCTCAACCCTATACGTCCAAGTTGAGGGTCAATGAAAACCGTATAAGGCACCAGGCGATCATGTATACTAGCACTTCCATGTTCGAGTAGATTTGTGCGAATGATGCGGAAATCGTCATAGGAAATATGTGTAAATGCAGGTCCTCCCTTAATATCTCCTAGCGCATAAACACCCGGCACATTGGTTTCCAGCCTCTCATTCACCTGGATAAAACCACGTTTATCTGTCTGTACCCCTGTTGCTTCTAAATTCAACCAATCGGTGTTGGGTACTCTACCGGCTGCAATAAGCAAATGCGATCCCGTCAGCGTTCGTTCACCACCTGCTGTACGAACAGCCATCTCGATGCTTCCATTCGAGTTTTGGGCAACATGTAAGGCGCTCGTTTCAAGCAATATTTCTACGCCATCCTCGCGCAAGATATTAGCAACCTCGTCAGCTATATCGGTATCTTCGCGTGACAGCAAATGCGCACTTCGCTGTATAATCGTCACCCTGCTCCCGAAACGCCGGAACATCTGCCCGAATTCCAACGCGATATAACTTCCTCCAAATACCAGCAGGTGCTCTGGCACGCTATCCAATTCCATGATGGATGTCGAATTCAGCGTCGGCACGTTCTCAATACCATTGATAGGAGGCATTGATGGTCGTGCGCCAGCATTGATGAAAATCGTGTCCGCGGTTAACATGCGTATTTCGCCAGTATTGAGGTGAACCTCCACCACTTTCGGCTCGATAAAGCGAGACTCACCCATCAAAAGATCTACGCCTTCTGCACTCACAATACGCCGTTGGCTGCCAGTACGAAAGCTCTCTACTATATCGCGTTTACGTTTCCTCACTACTGTCATATCTACTGACACAGGTCCATTCTGTACCCCGTAGTCACCTGCTCTGCGTGCCAGATAAGCTACGCGTGCGCTCGCGACCATCGTTTTGGTGGGCGTACATCCCTCGTTTATACAGGTACCGCCCACATGCACTCGCTCAATAATGGCCGTTTTCTTACCAGCTTGCGCCAATGCCGTAGAAAGAGGTCCTCCTGCTTGGCCAGCCCCAATTACAATTGCATCATACTCATTCATTGTCAAATGTCTCCAATCTGTCACATTTCAATTCCTTGATTATCTTGTCCCGGCCACTCCCGATTTGTTACACATCGATGGTATTATATCTTTTCATAAGCGGGAATGCAGCCTGCTGCATGGGGCATCCCCACATTTCCCATTAAGGGACCAGATTTGATATGATATATAAAACCTTATGATTGCTAAACTGATCTCTTTTAAGGAGTACAACTAAATGCTGCTTGCTGGTGATATTGGAGGAACCAAGACAAACCTGGCTGTATTTTCATCGGAGACGGGATGGCGTAAACCTTATGCCGAAGCAACATACACTAGCGTAGATTACCCTGGCCTCGAATCGGTTGTGAGTGAGTTTCTTGCGCAACACAATTTCCCAATTGATCGAGCAAGTTTTGGCGTGGCCGGACCTGTAGTAAACGGACGCGCAACCATCACAAACTTATCGTGGATGATGGATGAAAATCAACTCCAACAAGCATTGCATATCTCATCTGTTCGCCTGCTGAATGATTTGGACGCCATCGCTCACTCCATACCTTACCTGGAATCGCAAGACCTTCATACACTGAATGAAGGGCAGGCTGTCTCCAGCGGCGCAATTGCCGTAATTGCCCCGGGCACTGGGCTCGGTGAGGGGTTTCTTACTTGGGATGGTTCACACTATCAGGCGCATACCTCTGAGGGCGGTCATGCCGATTTCGCGCCTGCCAACACTTTTCAAGTTGAATTACTGCGCTATCTTATGGCTCGCTTTCCTCATGTGAGTTTCGAGCGTATTTGCTCTGGTAAGGGCTTACCTAATATTTATGACTATCTCAAAGATTCAGGCTATGCTGAAGAGCCGCAATGGCTGGCCGAGCAATTTGCTACGACAATTGATCGATCACCAATCATTGTCAACAATGCGCTTGACAAAGACAATGCATGTGAACTCTGTGTAGCTACTCTCGACACTTTTGTTTCCATTCTGGCAGCCGAAGCTGGTAACCTTGCCCTCAAAGTTCTTTCAACCGGAGGCGTTTACCTCGGCGGTGGGATACCACCTCGTATCCTTCCCTACCTGCAAGACAAGCAATTTATGCAAGCATTCACACATAAAGGGAGATTTACACAAATGCTTGCTCAAATGCCAGTGCATGTCATTCTCAATCCGAAAGTTGCGCTATTTGGCGCGGCCATTCATGGCTTTGAACAGCATGGTTCATAGGGGTGTCAACCAGTTGTTCTTTACATCACACCTACGAACTGGTAACCATCGCCAACTTTCTTGTAGGACAGAGCTGATGGATGTGCCAGAACACTATGCTAGCGGCAGTGTAAATGTGATACAGGTTCCCTTTCCAGGCGTACTCTCAGCACAGATTGTTCCTCCATGTGCCGTAATAATCGCTTTTATGATGGCAAGACCCAGCCCACTACCACCACTTGCGCCGGAGCGTGCCCGGTCACTACGGAAGAAGCGGTCAAATATATAGGGAAGGTCGCTTGCATTGATACCCGTCCCCGTATCCCTCACCCACACAGTAAGCCATTGCGTTTTGCTATCCGTAGGCACTTCCACATTCCTAAAATGTGAAGGCGTCCCGTCTCCTATCGACTTGCCTGAGCGCGTCGCGCTAGATGCGCCAGTGTCGTTGGCAAGACGCGTAGATGCCTGTGTGCGCCAGGCATGTGCGTCCTCGCCTTGCTGATGCCCCGCTTGAGCGTGCTGGGCATGTGCGACCTCTACTTGCTGCTGCCAGGTTTGCGAATCTCTATCATTGATATTGGCTCCAATCGTAATGCTTCCGCCTGCAGGCGTATAGCGTCGGGCGTTATCCAGCAGGTTCAGCAAGACTTGCGTCATGCGATCGCTATCAGCAAGCACTGTCGGTGTTGTTGGGGCAATCTCGTTGTGTAAGGAAATGCCTACCTGCTCGCACTCTGGTCGAATCACTTCCAATACCTCGTCGACCAGCGCATGCAAATCCAGAGGTTCTTGATCAAGTTGTAGCCTTCCAGATTCGAGAGCTGTCATCTGCTGCATATCGCTTACTAGCCGGCGCAAACGCTGCACTTCGCGGCCTATCAGTTGCGCTGTATCTTGCCGTGCTTGCGGATCAGTAATTACATCATCTGCGAGAGCTTCACTAAACCCTTGTATGGCCGTAAGCGGTGTGGCAAGATCATGAGCGATATTGGCGATCAGATCGCGCCGC
>JBKPBA010000480.1:0-6450 GCA_046726675.1 Chloroflexota bacterium | reverse complement strand
TCCAAAGCGGGACGGATGATCGTAAAGCGTTGCAGGGCCTGCGCTCGTTGGGCCTCAGAGAGAGCCCCGAGTGGTGACGATGCGTGCGCGATGATGAACTGCCTCCCCATTCGAGATGAGAGAAAACACAACAATCTCGCTCAAGTATACCTGATACGTCACCGAATTGTCAAAAAACTACGACACCCAATTTTGTAATTTACAGGATGGGCTACGCTACTATGGAATATCTGAAGAAAGAGGCCTGGCAAGGAAGGAAATGGAATGGAATCTCGGCTTGTTTGAACACAAAGCCGCATGGGCAGGACAACGAAAGGGTACCAGCACACAAGTCACCGCCCTCGATCTTTCTAAAAGCAGTCTAAATGCATTCTACATATGGACGATGGCTTGCCACAAGGCGTTAAATGATTTCAGCGTTTGGCCGAGCCCATCTGAGTGCGGTGCAATGTGCGAGCACGCTTACTGCAACTCTACCAGCAATTGGGATCTGAACTCTCGTATGCAATCCTGATGATAGAACCTGTGAGCGCCGGAGGAATTGAGAGTGGGATAACGCTCCACTCCCTCGAGGGATATGGACTTCCAGGTGCAACCGCTCACGTCGGTGGTCATTCCCAACGGGACCAGCACGTCTGGTTGTTGAGGATTTCCCAATCCGTAAATATTAATAAAAACGGGAGGACCCGCGGGCCCTCCCGTCTGCTTTACTCAACTTACTTTATGCCATCATTTGGCTCAATATAACAATTGCCACGAGAACCACCAGGATCAGACTCAACAAGATGGCTGCATTCATGGTATCATTTCCCGCCTTCATTAGTGGCAAATCCTCTGGCTTGGGAAGTAATAGTACCCGCTCTTCCATATCATCATTAGTATTCAATAAGAGTGGTAAAGCCTGGGCAGCTTGATCAGCGGCGTGCTGCGTGGGCAAGTCAGTTCGTTGTCCATTTTTGGAAACGAGTGATGGACTATTATTCTGCCATACTGGATTGCTGCCTTGGCCAGAAACAAGAGTTCCGCTTACTGAACGCATGGCCAGTAAATCCTGACGAAGCTCGGAGGGGCGTTGATAGCGTTGATTAGGAACAGTTCGTAGCCCCTTTGACAGAATGGCATCAAAAGCTGAAGAAACGTTGGGATTGATCCGCTGCGCTTGAGGAATACTCCCACTTATTCCAACCGGAGCGCTGCCCGTCACGGCATGATACGCTGTGGCAATCAACGAATATATATCTGTCCGTACATCCACGACCCCTCGAACAAACTCTGGTGCAGTATAGGATGAAAGGCGAGAACGCTCCACACCAGCAATATATTGTGTTGCACCCCCGGCAAGTACAATCGAGAAGTTGGTAAGAATATATTGAGAGTTGTTACGACTCAGAATGATATGCTCTGGACGTATCAACCCATGCACTAGCTGGGGAGATTGTTGCGATAGTAATTCCAACACGTCCGTCAGTTGTAGGCAACACTCAATTACCTCCTGCTCTGGTAATGCGCGTCCACTATAGCGCATACGGCCCATTAAGGTTTCACCCTCAATTGGTTCAAAAACAAAGAAGCTTCGTCCCTGATCGCTAAATGCATCCCAAAGGCCGGGAATATGTGGATGCCTACCCACAGTAACTAGCGCCATTGTAGCAGTACGTAGAATAGACTGGGTCATAACCGAAGTATTTTCGGGTAAGACCACTTCACAGATTATCACCTGTGATCCTGCCCGATGGGCATCATTGCCCATCCAAACGGCTTCAAAAACGCCTGATAACCAGTCCTGCCGCTCTTGTAATTCTAGTAGCCGGTAACGACCGCCACGCAAAAGAACCCCCGGTAGGAGAGGCCGAGCACTCGTTGCCCTAACATTGGATCTCATTGGGGCAAGCGCATTGGGTACTTGCTGAAACGAACTTGCAGGACGAGGTATCTGTTGATGCGGTGTATTCCTGTTGGGCGGTTCAGATGGAAATTGGCGCATAGGAGATTGTGGTAGAACCGGTGTCTGCGGACGACGCATTTCCTGTTGAGGAAATGGCATTGATCGATTTGCCGGATATGTTGGCGAAGAACCTTGCCCTTGTGTGCCATTCTTATAAGATAAAGAATCTGTACTGCCCATTCCTGTCTGCTGGGTACTTTGAGGCATGCCTCTCAATACTTTCTTCTCAAAAGTAGGTTTAGGAAAAGCCCCATTAAACGGAGAAGGCGAGTTAGGAAACTCATAATTTGAGCTTTGAGTAGGTATCGGGGTCACTGGCATTGGTCGTCCAGTAACTGGAAAGCCAGGCTGTACTGGAGCCGTTAACCCACCTGATTGTTGCTTCACAGATGCCATACCAGCAGACTGCTGCTTCGGGTTAGGCAATCCACCTGATTGTTGACTGTTCCTCTGAGGTGCATTTGGTAGATTTGGAAAAGATCTAGACTGACCAACCGTGTGTACTGCAAACCCGCAACGAGTGCAAGCGCCTTTCGTTGCATCCCACTCATTACCACAACGCGGACATATCATGATGTACCTCTCTCTGTGCCCCAATGACCAGCACTAACTTCTCGTAGCATTATGACTAATAAGGTCAGCTCATAAACAAAATCCGAGGTGATGTTTGACCTCGGGATCATGCATTGTTATACCAGGAGCATGTTCTCGCAACTAGTATAGTAGAGTAGAACATGTAATACTGTCAATATAAATACCCAATATTACTACTGTATGCTTTCCTATTTCCTGAGATTGCGGCCTATGGGCGCTAATTTTCCTAAAAATTCTTCTAAGGCTTTTGCAAGCTCAAAGAGCTGTGTCGCCTCAACTACAGATACCTCGTGGTTCGCATGGGCAACTTGATAGAGTAATTGAACAGCAGGATGCTTTGTAGTTGTACTTGTTTCACTTACAGCAGAGCCAAGCAATGAAGCGCGCATGGCATCTACACTGGCATTTACTTCCTCAAGGTTCGCAATATCTATGAAACTAGCAGGTTTAGGTTGGTTTCTCCTTTGTCCCCCTTCTCGACTTGCCTCCCATTGGCGGCGGGCCTGTTTTCCGGCCGCGCAATAACAAAATTCGGGATGCTCGGAATCTGAGTTTTGTAATCCTGTATCTTCACAAATAGGGCAGATAGGCATGGTGACCTCCTCACTCACAGTCTGAAATTGTTCTGAATGTACTTGCACTATACCATATCACCAGTGCTTTGTGATACGGGTAATCCGATTTCCGAGTAATCCAAAAACGAAACTAAAACGTTTTCCTAAAGGTACAAAAAATTGCAGTTATCAATCATATCTGCCCTTTAAAGTAGAACAGTTTAGTCACAAAGGGAGAGTCTGAAACGAGGGAAAGCCAAGCTCCTGTGTCGCAGAGACCTGGAGATACAGCTTCCCCTCTCAGTTCCCAATTTAAAGAAGGAGCGGAAAGTCCCGCCCCGTTCAGGGGGCGGGATGAAAGCGACCCCGCTCGCCTTGCCCTCCGAGCGGCACATGACCGCTTTTCGGGCAGAGAAAAAGAATACATACATATGAAAACCGTGCGCGTGTATCGGCTCGATCATTTGTCTGCGAGCCAAGTGAACAAATTGAAAGCCGCACAGCAAGAGGCGGCGCGGGTCTGGAACGTGTGCATGCAGACGCACAAGCAGGCGCGCTTCTCTCATGTGCAGTGGCCGGGGCGGAACGAATTGCAACGGGCGACTAAAGGACGGTATGGGCTGCATAGCCAGTCCGTGCAAATGATTGTCCACGCCTTCCTCGCCAATATCGACACCACGCGAGAGCTTCGCAAGACGCATCCACAGATGCGCATGAAGTATCCCTGGCGCACGAAACAGTTCTATCCTGTTCAGTGGCCCGCACAGGCCATCCACAAAGAAAAAGGACGGGTGATCCTGCCGATGGGCCGAGGACGACCCGCTCTCACCCTGCCACTCGCGTTGCCGGAACAGAGCGGCGCCTGCACGCTCTGCTGGAACCGGGGTTACGCTCTGCATGTCTGCGTCGAAGTTCCCCAGGCGGAAGAGGCTCCCGGCACCGTCCAGGCGACGGTAGACCTGGGGGAAATCCACCTGGCCGCTGTGACGACGAATACGGGTCGAGCAGTGATCGTGACCGGGCGCGGCATTCGCTCGCTCAAGCGGCAGCGCAGCAGGCAACTGGGCCAACTCGCCAAAAAGCAAAGCCGGTGCCAGAAGCACTCGCGGCGCTGGAAGAAGTTGCAACGCGCCAGGAACAAGCACTGCCGCCGAACCGAGCGGCGTATCCGCGATCTGCGGCACAAAGCGACCCGTCAGGTGATTGACTTCTGCGTGGAGCGGTACGTGGGAACGCTCTTCGTCGGCAACCCGCACGGTGTTCGTAACCGTAATGCTGGTCGTCACCACAACCAGCGCATGGCCTTGTGGGAGTACGGCAAGGACATCGACTACCTCGCTCACAAATCCAAGCAAGCTCACATCTCGTGCTTCACCGGCTCCGAACGAGGGACATCGAGCCGGTGTCCTTGCTGTGGGCATCGCCACAAACCCAAGAATAGAAATTGGGTCTGCCGCGCCTGCGGCTTTACGGGCCACCGCGATCTCGTTGGCTCGGTCAATATGCATCGTGGTGCCTATGGCATGCATGTGGAGTTCCCTCGTTCCTTCACGTATCTCCGCCCTGGCCAGACCAGGAGGAGTAGGAGGGCAGACACGCCCCAACGTTGTCTGGGTAAACCAACGGCTCAACCACTGCTTGCAGAGCAGGTCTCCTCGGAGACAGGCTACCCCGGTGGCGTTGCCCAGAAGCTCATCCCTTTCTAGGGGATTGAGAGTGTCACTTTATGCTTACAATTTACCTAAAACTACGTTATACTGTCGAGTATGAGAAAGATTTTTCAGTATCGGTTGTATCCAACCAAGCAACAACTGAAGAAGCTTGAAGCAGTACTGGAGGAATGCCGATGGCTCTACAATGAGACCTTGGCTTACCGCAAAGACGCCTGGGAACAACGCCAAGAGCAGGTATCCTGGTACGACTCTAAGAAGCGTCTTCCGATGCTGAAAGCAGAACGGCCTAGCCTTTCCTCTGTCCACTCGCAAGTCTTGCAGAATGTGACCGAGCGTGTCGAATTGGCCTTTCAAGCCTTCTTCCGGCGCTGCAAAGTAGGGGAGAACCCTGGCTATCCGAGGTTCAAGGGCAAGGGTCGCTATGACAGTTTCACCTTTCCTCAGAGTGGCTTTTCCTTGACACAGGATAACCGTGTCTGCCTCTCGAAGATCGGGAGTATCAAGATAGTCTACCACCGCCCCATTCGTGGCAAGGTGCAGACATGTACGCTGCACTGTTCCTCTACCGGCAAGTGGTACGTCTCGTTCTCGGTTGAGCCTCTTCGCTTGCCAGAACGCGCCTCTCAGGTAGGCATTGATGTCGGTCTCGAGACCTTTGCCACCTTTTCGGATGGGACTGAGATTGAAAACCCCAAATTTTTCCGCAAGGAAGAGAAAGCGTTGGCGAAAGTACAGCGTCATCACGCCAAACTTGCGAAAGGCACTCCCGAACGTCGTAAGCACCGCAAGGCCGTTGCGCGTGTCCATGAACGGATAGCGTGGCGACGGGAGAACTTCACCCATCAGGAAAGCAGAAAGGTCGTCAATGCCTATGGGGTCATCTGCGTGGAAGACTTGCAGGTAAACAGGATGACCCATAACCATGGTCTTGCCAAGAGCATTGCAGATGCCTCGTGGTCGGCATTCTTTGCCCAGGTGTTCGCCAAAGCGGCAGAAGCTGGACGAATAGCTGTCAAAGTCAACCCTGCCTATACGAGTCAGGATTGCAGCAGGTGCCATCATCGGCAAAAGATGCCGTTGTCGGAAAGAACCTATCATTGTCCCTGCTGCCTCCTCTCGATTGATCGAGACCTCAATGCTGCCCTAAACATCAAAGCTGTGGGATTACACAGCGTGGGTTTGCCCCTAGAAGCCCCTGCGTTTACGCATGGGGAGTAATCACTGTAAAATGTGGTAAGACAGAATGGGATTTTTTTATCAGGAAAGGAGGGCGGTATATTCCCTATCAGGGAAAAGCCGCGAATTAGTATGTCAAACCTTAAGAGCCACGTAAACTCGGAGGCACCTTTATCCGTCAGGAATTTCATAGCGAGCCGCTTCTCTCGCCATCCCGAACGCTATTTCGAGATATTTGGAGTCCTGCGAAAATATGAGTTGCATCACGTAGCCGCCCAATTTATGAACCATCAACATGAGGAAGATGATTTCTCGCTTGATGGGCATCACGAGGAGGAAGAAGACCATGCTGCCGGACTGGCTAGTGCCCTTGAAGAGCTGGGACCATGCTTTATCAAGCTGGGTCAATTATTGAGCACCAGGCCAGACTTGTTGCCACCGAACTACATTGAAGCCCTCTCCCGCCTCCAAAATACGGTTACACCTGTGCCTAGTGACAAGATAACCG
>JBKPBA010000479.1:0-6359 GCA_046726675.1 Chloroflexota bacterium | reverse complement strand
CCACCATACCTGAAGATTATAGCAACGAAAAGCTTGCAGGAAAAGAAGCTCAGTATACAACCACTCTCCATAAAGTAGAGTTCAAAGAACTGCCGGAACTCGATGACGCGTTCGCTATCCAGGCCAGTAATGACGAATATCAGACGCTGGAAGACCTGCGTAAAGCAGTCAGTGACAATTTACTCGAAAACAAGCAGCGTGCTATTCGTGATGCATTGCGAGAAACAGTTTTGAATACCATCATCGAGCAATCACACTTCACGATTCATCCCGTGATGATTCAAGAAGAAACAGAAGAAATGGTGCATCAATTCACGCATTTGCTTGAGCAGCAGCATATGTCTATGGATCAATACCTGATGCTGTTAAAGAAGACACCCGAAGAATATGCAAAGGAACTCGAACCTGATGCTGAAAAGCGAGTGAAACGTCAACTCGTACTTGATGAAGTTATCAAGAAAGAAGAAATTAGTGTCGCACCTGAAGAGGTGGAAGCCCTCTTCCGTGCTTATACTCAAATGGGCCAAAGCTTACCTCAAACTGAGGGACAAATTCGAGCACTTGCACAGAGCCTTCTTCGTGAAAAAGCCATTACACGCTTGGTTGAGCTGACAACAGAGCCTGAGAACGAAGTCAGCGAGGAAGAGTCGAGTGTAGAGACCCAGGCTGAGTCTACCGAGCCCGCAGATCGTGCGGGCGAAGTCGAGGCTGTGGATACACAAGAGGTGGAAGAGGATAACTCCCAATCATCACTTACCAATGGTGAGACGGGAGAGGTAGAAATAACTAGCGATGATGAAACAGCCCATACGGGCTTAGAGATAGAATAATTTGTTCTACGGGTGCGAAAGTAAGGATGCGCGCTTGTAGAATTTACGCTGAGGCCCTATCAGGGAAAGGTTACAGACGTGGCAAATTCGAAAAATATGCGAACCACTTACCGCTGCTCTTTCTGCGGCAAGAGTCAAGATCAGGTTCAGCGCCTTATCGCTGGCCCTGGAGGTGTTTACATTTGTGATGAGTGTATAGACCTTTGTCGAGAGATTATTGAGGAGGAGCAAGCCACTGTCACGAAGCCGCGTTTGCAAACAGGGAAGATTCCCGCACCTAAGAAAATTTATGAGCAACTCAGTCAATATGTGATTGGGCAGGAGCGGGCCAAGAAGACCCTTGCAGTGGCAGTATATAACCACTACAAACGCATAGGCGTAGGCATGCAAATTGAGGACGTTGAGCTGGGTAAAAGTAACATTCTGCTTATCGGCCCTACAGGTTGCGGTAAAACCTTGCTGGCACAGACACTTGCAAAGATATTAGATGTGCCTTTTTGCATTGCTGATGCCACTGCACTGACAGAAGCGGGATATGTCGGCGAGGACGTCGAAAATATCCTCCTGCGATTGATTCAGACAGCGGACTTTGACGTAGCTCGAGCAGAGCGAGGCATCGTGTATATCGATGAAATCGATAAGATAGCGCGCAAGTCTGATAATCCATCCATTACCCGTGACGTTTCAGGCGAAGGCGTGCAGCAAGCCCTGCTTAAGATTATTGAGGGTACAGTCGCCAACGTTCCTCCCCAAGGAGGACGTAAACATCCACACCAGGATTTTATTCAGATCAATACAGCCAATATTCTGTTTATCTGCGGCGGCGCCTTTGAAGGACTTGACAAGATCGTCGAACAACGGCTAGGTAGCAACAAGACGATGGGCTTCAGATCAACAGCTACTCCAAAGGAGCCTGAGGAGTCGATTCTAACGAAACTTATTCCAGATGATTTGCTTAAGTACGGCTTGATTCCTGAGTTTGTGGGGCGTTTGCCTGTTGCCGTCTCCTTGGATAGCCTGGACAAAGATGCGCTGATACGCATTTTGACCGAGCCGAAAAACGCGATTGTCAAACAGTATCAAAAGTTTTTACAGCTTGATCGTGTCGAACTGGTCTTTACACAGGATGCCCTTGACGCAGCAGCCGAAGGCGCCTTAAAACAAAGCACAGGAGCGCGAGGGTTGCGCAGTATCATCGAGGATGTACTGCTCGAAATAATGTACGAAATCCCATCGCGCGCTGATGTAAAGAAAGTCATAATCAACGACGAGGTGATTACTCAACGTAACAAACCATTGCTGATTACGCGCACTGAGCGCGCAACAGCATATTCTGAAGATGAGTCTGCTTAATGCAGGCTCATACGTTTTTTTATTCACTTTCCTTTTCAGAAAAGGGTTGCTACGGGTTTGAGCGACCCGGCACACAGCTCCTTTTCGGGGAACGGGGATGTCCCTGAAAATTCTTCCCTCTTTAAATACCAGGTAGGTGGAAAATACGTGAGCAAACAGGAACGCCAGGAAACAAATACGAATAACAGTGAAACGTATCCGCTGGTGGCGTTAAAAAATATGGTTATATTTCCGCGCACACGTATGACATTGGCAGTGGCACGCGAAAAGTCGGTGCTTGCTGTCGAAGAAGCGATGATACAAGCAGAACATTTGCTAGTTGCTGCGTCTCAGCGTGATCCCGAGATCGACGATCCCCAGCCAAAGGATATTTATCCTACGGGTACGCTGGTAGAAGTTACAACTTTGCACCGACAGCCGGATGGCAGTTTTCAGATGCTCTTAAGCGGTATAAGTCGCGTACAAATTGAAGAGTACGATGAACTGGAACCTTATCTACGGGTACGTGTAACTATTCCACGGGAAATCCACACTCGTGATCCACAAGCTGATGCAGTCGTACGTCATGCCACTAACCTCTTCGAGCGCTATGCTCAACTGAACCGTCGATTTTCGGTAGAAGATATTAATTCGATAGTTGCCCTTAAGTCCGCTGCTCGGCTTTCAGATATGCTTGCAGCGCATCTCGTGACCGAACCTGAACAGCAACAAGATTTGCTGGAGACAACGGATGCATTAGCACGTCTCGAAAAAATCTGTGTGATTATGGGTAACGAAATTGAAATTCTAGAACTAGAAGCAACCATACGCAACCGAGTTCGTTCACAGGTAGACCGCACACAAAAGGAGTTCTACCTGCGTGAGCAATTGCGCGCAATTCAGGAAGAGCTGGGGATGGAGACATCTACCGAAGTAGGAGAATTGCTTGCCAGGTTAAACGAAAAATCGATACCTCCTGAGATTACAAGCAAGGTACGTAAAGAGATTGACCGGCTGGAGCGGACACCTCCCCAATCAGCCGAAATTGCGATTATGCGTTCATATATTGATTGGTTACTGGCATTACCATGGACTGAGCGCAGCGACGACAGTTTCAGCATTGTTTTTACACAACGCATCTTGGATGAAGATCATTACGGTCTTGAGGGAATTAAGGAACGTATCATTGAGTTCCTGGCGGTACGTGAGTTACGTCAGAAACTTGCTTTAAGGGATGGATACTCCAGGAGAGAAAGTCAGGGACAGATTCTTTGCTTTATTGGTCCTCCTGGTGTTGGTAAAACATCGCTGGGCCGTTCGATAGCTCGGGCCCTCGGACGCAAATTTGCACGTATTTCACTGGGAGGGGTGCATGACGAGGCCGAAATACGTGGTCATCGCCGTACCTATGTAGGCGCTCTCCCTGGTCGTATTATTCAATCAATGAAGACGGTTGGTGTCCGCAATCCAGTATTCTTGCTTGATGAGATTGACAAGCTTTCTGCGGAGTACCGGGGAGATCCCGCTGCTGCGCTCTTAGAAGTACTAGATCCCGAGCAGAACAGCAACTTTACCGACCATTACCTGGAAGTACCTTATGATCTTTCTGAGGTATTTTTTATTTGTACCGGAAATGTGAAATACCAGATTCCACGTGCGCTAGCCGACCGTATGGATATCATTGACCTGCCAGGCTATATGCTCGAGGAGAAAGTGAACATTGGATTGCGCCACCTCTTGCCTTCTGTAATGGCAGAGCATGGTCTGGCCCCTGAGCAGTTAAAGATTCCACAATCAGTGATGCAACAAATCGTCACAGGCTATACTCGTGAAGCTGGTGTGCGTAACCTTGAACGGCAACTGGCAACTATTTGTCGTAAAGCAGCAAAAAGAATCATCGAGAAACCAGATTCACATCTAAGGCTCACAAGCAATAGTCTGGAACAGTATCTTGGCACACCTCGCTACACCGAAAGTCCGATAGTGCAAAAAATACAGGTTGGTGTTGCGATGGGTCTGGCCGTGACCGAGATGGGCGGGATTCTATTGCCTGTGGAAGTCGCTACAATGGCAGGGAAAGGCGAATTACTTATTACTGGCCAGTTAGGTGATGTGATGCGCGAGTCTGCCTATGCCGCGCTCTCCTACATCCGTTCACGCGCCGAAGAGCTACAGATTGATCCCAATTTCCAGGATAGTACTGATTTGCATATCCACATGCCAGAAAACGCTCTTCCTAAAGATGGGCCGTCTGCGGGCATCACTATCGCCACTGCACTTATTTCAGCGCTTACAGGACGTCCTATTCGTTCAGGAATTGCAATGACCGGGGAAATAACACTACGAGGACGCGTGCTGGGCGTTGGCGGACTGAAAGAGAAGGTACTTGCTGCGCACCATGCGAATATCTATCATTTACTCATCCCATTGGAAAATAAAAAGGACCTCGCTGAGATTCCAGCCAAAATCCGCCAGCATATCAAGTTTACTATTGTAGATTCTATGGACCAGGTGATCGAGGCTACCCTCTTAGAACCGCCTCACACTGCTAAAAGCCGCGAGAGTAACGACAAAGATGTTCTTCAGATGCGCACTTTGCATTTAGATGAGCGTGAATCGGCAACTCGTGAACGTAAACAATTTCGACCTATTACACCCGACGACGAACAGCACAAAGATGTAGATAGCGAGCATGAACACCCCCCATTGATAATTCCACCCTCCGAGCGCCTGCCGGGCGAAACCTATCCACATTCTCAAGCGTAGGTTCAGTAGGCTACTTTGCTTGAATGCTGTACAAATACAACTCCTCAACGAAAAGCGGCAGGAGTCCCGTCTGCTTCAGCGGACGGAAGGAATGCCACTATTCACACAAATAATTTACTTGATATTTGTGTAAGCATCTGCTAGACTAGAGCGATGAAACAGAGCATCACCGCCAAACTGAAACTGCATACGGATCCTGCACAGTTCCAGGCCTTGCGAGCTACACAACTGAAGTATCGTGATGCCTTGAACTATGTGAGCCAGTATAGTTTTGCACAGGGCAAGATCAGCAATCAGCGCCGCTTGCAAGCAGCGTGCTACGATGAGATCCGCCTGAAGTTTGGCTTGCCTGCTCAGATGGCGTGCAATGTTCCCCGTCAGGTGGGAGCTACCTACAAGACGCTCTGGACAAAGGTGAGGCACAATACTGCTGCACGCAAAGCAGGCATCACCACGAAACGCTATCAGGGCCTGGATCAGCCACCCACCTATGTTTCCCCGACGCTGACCTATAACTATCATCGGGACTACAGCCTCAAGCCCGATCAGCAGGTCAGCATCTTGACGCTTTCGGGGCGTGTGGTTGTCCCCTACACGGGATACAGCAAGCATACTGTCTTGCTCCACCAGGGTGCGTCTCTTGGAGCGGCGAAGCTCTGGTATGATAAGCCACGCAAGCAGTTCTATCTGCTCGTGAGTCTGGAGCTTGAGGTTGCCGATCCCACACCAGACACGCAGAGCAGCATTGTCGGGGTCGATGTTGGCCAACGTTACTTGGCGGTCACGGCTACACCCAACACTGGTGCATCTTTCTATTCCGGTACACAGGTCAGAGCCAAAGCTGACCATTATGCACGACTGCAAAAGCGGTTGCAGCAGAAAGGCACTCGTTCTGCTCTACGACGGTTGGTCGCCATGAGCGGACGAGAGAGACGGTTGAAAGCAGATCGCACCCACCTGATCAGTCGACGCATTGTGGACGGTCACCCATACAGCATGATCGGGTTGGAAGACCTGACACACATTCGTGAGCGCACCAAGCAGAAGCATGACAAGAAAACAAGTCCGAAGCAGCGACGTGCCAACAGGCATGCCTCCAAGTGGGCCTTTGCTGAGCTTCACGGCTATATCGCTTACAAAGCGACACGTGCCGGCAGTCTAGCCGTGAAGGTGGATGCCCACTATAGCAGCCAGGCTTGCCCGATGTGCGGCTATACCTCCAATGCAAACCGTCCCAGCAAAGGACTACTGTTCGTCTGTCAGCGATGCCATTATACCCTGCATGCGGATTTAGTCGGTGCGCGCAATATTGCACTCAGAACGCTGCTCGTTCGGCAAGACTGGACGAGCACGGGCGTCTTGTCAGTACGCGCCTCTTGTGTCGAGCGATGAAGCCAAAGCTGCACGTCTCTCCAGATATGCAGAGTTGCG